>NZ_JBBMEK010000163.1:0-7586 GCF_040096555.1 Coprococcus intestinihominis
AACAGGAGATGAGACAGCAAAGACTCAGAAACAGGTTGTAATCTACTTGCTGGCGGATGATTATATTGAAGTTGAGGTGCAGCCGTTGACTATGGGAGATCTATGTGAAATTGTGGGAACGGACAGGAAGGTGGCGGATTTTGTCAAACAGATGCCGGTGGCAGGCCTGCAGCCTCAAGAGACGGGGCGGAGTGTCATCTCTGTTTTAATGTTGGTGGAGGCAATCACAGTGCAGGTCCGGAAGCAATTTGCAGGTATCCAGTGCCAGTGTGTGCTGCTGGGAGCGGAACAGTTGATTGTTGAATGGGGAGGCAAAAAGACGGCACCGTGGTGGGTGACGATTTTGAAGACGGTATGCGTGAGTCTGATCATTCTGACGGGTTCGGCTTTTACCATCATGACTTATGATCAGGATGTGGATGTGGCGGGGGTGTTTGGTCGGATTTATCAGCTGTTTGTGGGCCATGTGCCGACACAGCCCGGGATTCTTGAGGCTGCTTATGCTTTTGGTGTGTCTGCAGGTATTCTGCTGTTTTTTAATCCTTTTGTTTCGGCGGTAAAGAGAAAGGCACCCTCTCCTGTTGAGATTGAAATGGAGAAATATGAATCAGACATCAGGGATACGATTGTCAAAATTGATAATCGGTTAAACAAAAGATAAGATTATATGAAAGATTTCGTTTCAATAAGCAGAAACTGAGAAACGAAGGAAAACAGGCTGTTTGACAGCCGTTGACAGGGGAAAAGGGTTAAGTTATAATGAAAGGTACTGTAAATAGAAAGAAAGGCGATTAGCAATGAATTTCAAAGAAAGAGATTTTATACCGATGCTGTTTGGCGGGGACATCAATACATACAGTGTTGCCCGTGCATTTTATGAACGTTATAAAGTGAAATCCTATACATTTGGTAAGTTTGCCACAGGTCCGAGTTACCAGAGCAGAATTATTGAATATACACCAAACCCGAAGATTGACACAGATGAAGTTTTTATGAAGACAGTGAAGAGCTTCTGCTCCAAGCATGCAGACAAGACCGTTGTTCTGGTGGGCTGCGGTGACAGCTATGTGGCATTGATCAGCAAGCATAAGAATGAACTGCCGAAGAATACCATTGCACCATATATTGATTTTGATTTGATGAACAGTCTCCAGCAGAAAGAGACATTCTATAAACTTTGTGAGAAACATGGCGTGGATTATCCGGGAACCATTATCCACAACAAAGAGATGGGACATGATTTTGAGATGAATTTCCCATTCCCTGTGATCTTGAAGCCATCCGACAGCATTCAGTACTGGGAGCATCCTTTTGATACACAGAAGAAGGTGTACACGATTAAAGATAAGAAGGAACTGGATCAGGTGCTGGATGACATTTACGGGGCCGGTTATACAGGCA
This sequence comes from Coprococcus intestinihominis, assembly GCF_040096555.1. Taxonomy (NCBI): domain Bacteria; kingdom Bacillati; phylum Bacillota; class Clostridia; order Lachnospirales; family Lachnospiraceae; genus Coprococcus; species Coprococcus intestinihominis. The sequence goes on from NZ_JBBMEK010000163.1 coordinate 1,402, forward strand.
AACTGATCATTCAGGATATGATTCCGGGTAATGATGAGTATATGCGTGTGCTGACATCCTATTCGGATCACAACGGCAAGGTGAAAATGATGTGCCTTGGTCATGTGCTTCTTGAAGAGCATACACCGCACGGATTGGGCAATCATGCAGTCATTATCACAGAGCCGAATAAGGAACTGATGATGCGTGTCAAAGATTTGCTCGAAGAACTGCATTATGTGGGATTTTCCAATTTCGATATCAAATACGACAGAAGAGACGGCAAGTTCAAGTTCTTTGAGATCAATACAAGACAGGGCCGAAGCAATTATTATGTGACCGGTTCCGGATTTAATGTGGCAGAATATATTGTGGAAGACTTTGTTTACGGCAAGGAACTGCCGCTGCGTTACGCCAAAGAAGAGCATCTCTGGATGGTTGTTCCAAAAGCCGTTGCCTTTAAGTATGTCAAGGATCCTGCTCTGAAGGCAAAGATGAAAAAGCTGATCAAAGAGAAGAAAGTCGTGAATCCAAGCTTCATGAAGGGAGATCTCGGTATGCCGAGGCTGGCCCGTATGATCAAAACCCATCTGAGTCATTTTGAAAAGTATAAGAAGTACTATAGCTAGTACATCGTTTTCGAAATAACTATACCATTCACTTGCACAGATGTTTGAATTTGAACCTATACGTATGCAGTTAATTGCAAGGAGGAAATACGTATGAAAAATTATACATTAAAAGAATATGCAGATTTGCTGTCTTCTGTCGATATGCTGGCAGAGGCGGAAATGATGGGCAGGGATGAGACGGTCATTACATATCTGACGTATGATTCAAGGGCAGTGACACCGGGAACCCTTTTCATCTGCAAAGGTGCAGCCTTTAAAGAACAGTATCTGGAAAATGCGATCCGGGCAGGTGCTGTGGCTTATGTTTCTGAAGTACAATATGAAACAGAGACCAAGGTGCCGTGTCTGATTGTGAAGGATATCCGTAAAGCCATGCCGCCGCTGGCCGAGATGTATTTCAACAAAGCATGGCAGGAATTGACGGTCATCGGTTTTGGCGGTACAAAGGGAAAATCCACATCTGCTTATTATATGAAAGCCATTGTGGATGATTATATGGCAGCCACAGGGGGCAAAGAAAGTGCTGTTTTATCATCCATCGACATATACGATGGTGTGATTCGACAGGAATCCCATATTACAACACCGGAATCGGTGGAATTACATGAGCATATGCGCCATGCGGTAGACAGCGGTATTACTTATCTGGAGATGGAAGTTTCCAGTCAGGCGTTAAAGTATGACCGTGTGAATAATATGCAGTTTGATGTGGCGGTTTATCTGAATATTTCAGAGGACCATATCAGTCCGATCGAGCATAAGGATTTTGAAGATTATATTTCATCTAAGATGAAGATGTTTGCGCTGGCTAAACAGGCAGTTGTCAATCTGGATGCGGATTTTGTGGAGCGTGCCTTAAAGGCTGCAGAGGATGCCGGCAGCTTCAAGACATTCAGTCTGAAGGATCCGTCTGCGGATTTTTATGGCTACAATATTCACAAAGAAGATGGAGAAATCATTTTCTCTGTGAAATGCGATAAGTTTGATGAGACATTTTCACTGACCATGCCGGGCTTATTCAATGTGGAGAATGCCGTTGCCGTTGTGGCTGCAGCGACACTGCTGAACATTCCTCTTGAATACATCAAGTCCGGTCTTCACAGGGCAAGATCCAGTGGCCGTATGGAACTGTATACAAGTGCCGACAAGCGCGTGACAGCGGTTGTGGACTATGCCCACAATAAACTGAGCTTTGAGAAGTTATTCGGTTCCACAAGAGAAGAATATCCGGATCATGATATCGTGGCTATTTTCGGATGCCCGGGCTATAAGGCCTATATCCGCCGTAAGGACCTTGGTCTCATTGCCGGAGAATATTCCAAGAAGGTTTATCTCGTGGCTGAGGATCCCGGCAAGGAGCCTGTACAGCAGATTTCAGAGGACATTGCCCAGTATGTGGCTCAGAAGAATTGTCCGTATGAGATTATCGAAGACAGAGGTGTGGCTATCCACAAAGCCATTATGGAGTGCAAGCGGCCTACCGTTCTTCTGATTACCGGCAAGGGCAATGAGACACGACAGAAATACGGCACGATCTATGCGGATTGCCGTACAGATGTGGAATATGTCAAGGAATATCTGGAAGAATATAACCATTCACCTTCCCATGTACTGGAAAATCAGAATTTAGACTAGTTTTTTGCGAAAAACATGATAAAATATGTAAGAGGTCAGTATGCATTCATAATGAATAAACATACACCGAGAAGCAACGATAATTTTAAGGAGGATAAGTAAAATGAAAATGAGAAAAGTATTAAGTGCTCTTCTGGTTGCAGCATGTACCCTTTCACTGGCAGCATGCGGCAGTTCCAGCAGCAAGAATGAAACAACAGGCGCATCAGGAGAAACTGCAGCAGGCAGTGCCAACACAGCAAAGGTTATCGATGTGGACCTGACAAGTGAAGAATATGCATTTGGTGTGGATAAAACACAGCCTGAACTGCTTGAACAGACCAACACATTTATCCAGAAGATCAAAGATGACGGTACACTGGATGCCATTTGTGCAAAATATTTCGGTGATGGTGAACCTGAAGCTGTTGAATCAGCAGAACTTGACAGTTCCAAAGACCAGTTGGTTGTAGCTACAAATGCAGCTTTCGAGCCTTTTGAATACACAAAGGGTGACCAGTACTATGGTATTGATATGGAAATCGCCAAACTTCTTGCAGATGAACTTGGCAAAGAGCTTGTTATCCAGAACATGGATTTCGACGCTGTATGTTTATCTGTCAGCCAGCAGAAATGTGATATTGCTATGGCAGGTCTGACAATCAACGAAGAAAGACAGGAATATGTAACTTTCACAGATTCTTATTATCAGGCATCCCAGAGACTGATTGTGCCAAGTGCAGATACAACATTTGACGAATGCAAGACAGCTGATGAAGTTGCAGCTAAACTTGGTGAATTAAGCAACTCTGACAAGATTGGTGTTCAGGCCGGTACAACAGGTCAGTATTACGTTGAAGGCAGCGATGATTGGGACTTCCCGGGTCTTCCTGCTGAATGTGTAACTTATAAGAGCGGTTCCCTGGCTGTTCAGGATATGTTAAATGGCAACATCAAGTATGTCATTATTGATGCTGCTCCTGCTGCAGCAATTACAGCATCTATCAACGCAATGCAGTAATCTTTTATAACAGATGGGCCTACAACCCATCTGTTATGCTGTACGAGCCTGAAAGGATAAAGAAGAGTCATTATGGGAAATTTTGATCAGAAAGTTAACAAGTTTATAGAGATATTCTGGGAGCAGAATGGCTACAACAAGGTGCTTCAGGGCCTGCAGAACACCCTGATGATTGCCATTGCCGGTCTGATCATCGGTATTATTATCGGTACGATCATTGCCACTGTCCGTGTACTCCCAAAATATAAAACATTGCCGAAGGTGCTGAATGTGATCTGCAGCTTTTATGTTGCATTATTCCGCGGTACGCCTATGGTTGTTCAGCTCCTTGTCTTCTACTATGTTCTTTTACCGATTATCGGTTTGAAGATTACAGGTGTTCAGGTGGCGATGATGGTCTTTGGTCTGAACAGCGGCGCCTACATATCTGAGATTATGCGAAGTGGTATTCAGTCTGTAGACCCGGGACAGATGGAAGCCGGACGTGCAGTGGGTTTAAGTTTTGGTACAAGTATGATCAAAATTGTTATCCCACAGGCAGTCAAAAATATTCTCCCGACATTGGGCAATGAATTCATTTCCCTGATCAAGGAGACATCTGTTGTCAGTTTTGTCGGTGCGGCCGACCTTTATGTAGCATTTAACTATATCGGCAGCAACAGCTATGAATTTATGGTTCCATATCTTGTCATGGCATTGATTTATATCGTTCTTGTGCTGATTATTTCATTATTAATCAAATTGATGGAAAGGAGCCTGAAGAAGAGTGATAGACGTAATTAATCTTAAGAAAAGCTTTGGCAGTGTCGAAGTTTTAAAGGGCATCAACATGACCATCAATAAAGGCGATATTGTGGCGATCATCGGACCATCAGGTTCCGGTAAGAGTACATTTCTCCGCTGCCTGAACTGTATGGAAGACCCGACATCAGGACAGATTATTTTTAATGGTGTTGATATCGCGGATATGAAAGTTGATATCAATATTCACCGAAGAAAGATGGGCATGGTATTCCAGCACTTCAATCTTTTCAACAACAAAACCGTTCTTGAGAATATTATGCTGGCACCTGTTTATACCCGTTGTCAGGAACTGAAGAAAGCCAAACGTCATAATCGTCTGGCGGCATTTGGCAAGAAAGAACAGATTCCTGTGACAACCACCAAGGAGCAGATTAAGAAAGAAGCCAGAGAACAGGCCATGAATCTGCTGAAACGTATCGGGCTGGAAGATAAGGCGAATGTCTATCCTTCAACACTGTCCGGTGGTCAGAAACAGCGAATCGCCATTGTCCGTGCTCTGGCCATGAATCCGGATGTGATTCTTTTCGACGAACCGACATCTGCCCTGGACCCTGAAATGGTCGGAGAAGTTCTGGAGCTGATGAAACAGCTGGCAGAGGAAGGCATGACCATGGTGGTTGTTACCCATGAGATGGGATTTGCCAGAGAAGTGGCTTCCAGAGTCGTCTTCATCGATGAAGGTGTCATCAAGGAAGAAGCAGAGCCGAAGGAATTCTTCGCCAATCCGAAGGATGCGAGACTGAAGGAATTTCTGTCGAAGGTGCTGTAAAACTGAATTTGAAGTGATATAAGACAGGCCGTCCGGTCAGCGAAGTGCTGACTGGGCGGTTTTTTGCTGTTCCGGGAATACCTCCGCTGATGCCATATGATATATTAAATACAACAAAGAACAAAGCAATCACAGATACGTGTTTAGAAAAAGGAGAAAAAATTATGACAAAAGCAGATGAGATGAGAAAACTTGCAGCACAGAATCAGAAACCAAAAACTCAGAAAGTAGATTATTATGATGAGGCATTAAGAAATGTGTATTTTGGTCAATTTTATAGTGACGTACAGTATTGTGCCCAAAGGGGGAATTCCAGTGGCGTTGGATATCTTCCTTGTGAGTTGCGTACACCGCCACATAGTGACAGTGATTATGATAATGGAATTTGTGTGGGAAAATTGTATGAGGATAAAATAAAAGGTTTTTTCACAACGTATCATGTTATAACAGTAACATCTCTTGGGGAGCGGTTTTTGAGAGATTTTAGAGCAAAAGCTGAAAAAGAAGGTTTTAACATTACGTTTAAAATATATGATGGGCGGTCATATTATTCTCTTGGAGAAAAAATTCCTACTGTTACGGATAGAAACTGTAAAGGTGGCATTCGTCCTCTGAGACTTGTTGCATGTTTTCGGTATTAATTATAAAATCTAGTACATCGTTTCGTAAATAACTATACCAATCGCGTAGGATGCGGATTCGAGTGTGCAGGTAAAAAAACGCAGGCGTAGCGGGCTACGCCGAGGCTTTTCTACCTGCACACTCGGATTCGCAGGCAAGTGAATGGTATAGCTATTTCGAAAACGATGTACTAGGATTGAATTTATAAGTGACAAGCCAGGCGGCATTATTGATTTTATGTCTCAAAATAGTTATACTATTTTTAACCAGATTTTTTGAGATAATAAAGTCACCTGCACAGGCAAGTGGATTCTTTTCTGTCTGGATGGAAGTTTTTAAATATATATTGGGAGGCGGCGCAGTGGCAAGACAAAAATGGAATCTGAATACAATTTACATATCAGAACGGCTGAAGGCGTGTCTGCGTCCGGTTACCTGTTGTGCGCTGACAACGGTGGTGGCTCCCATGGGATACGGAAAGACAACAGCCATCAACTGGTTTTTGGATGAACAGGGGAAAATAGATGCACTGTGTCTGATCCGTATCAGTGTGTATTCGGACAACCTGGCTATTTTCTGGAAAAGTGTACAGGTGGCTTTTAAACGGGCGGGTTTTGGCTTTCTGGAGGATTATGCCTGTCCGGAGGATGTTGCAGGAGCAGGATTGCTGATAGAGGATATGTGTCATGAATTGTCGAAAACAGGCAGTTGTTACATTTTTATTGATGATTTTCATCTGTTGACG
>NZ_JBBMEK010000164.1:0-7566 GCF_040096555.1 Coprococcus intestinihominis
TTTTTGAGGAAAATCCCTTGCCGATTTCAGGGATTTTTGACGCTTTTTTCTGGTAATTTTAGTGTATCATAAACACTACAAGATTTCCCGCATATATCGGGCTTCTTAAAATGCTCCTCACGCTGTTCCCACTCCAAATATAGCGTTTGTCCTCGTTCCCCTCAAAATGACGTTCAAAGCCTGTTTCGCCACGCTCCGCCGCATAAGCGGCAGGGCGTAGGATATGCTGTTTATTAAGATGTCTGCAAATTTTGGCAACTCCATTCCCTTTTAATGCAAGGTCGAATATCTCTTTTACAACATGTGCCACTTTATCATCTATCAGCAGATGGTTGTGGTCGGCAGGGTCTTTGATATAGCCATAAGGGGCGGTAGTTCCCATGAATTTCCCCTGTTGAAACCTCGCCCGATATGCCGATTTTATCTTAACAGATATGTCAGCGGCATACATTTCGTTTAAAATGTTGCGGAAAGGCGTGATGTCCATAGCAGATTTATTCAAGGTATCTACGCCGTCATTGACCGCTATATACCTCACGTTATGCTCTGGGAAGAAAACTTCCAGATATAACCCACAATCAAGATAGTTTCTCCCCAGACGGGATAAATCTTTCGTAATCACGCAGTTTATCAGACCGCTTTCAATGTCTTTTATCATATTCTGGAAACTTGGTCTTTGGAAATTTGTACCAGAATAACCATCGTCCACATACGTTTTTGCTATGTGCCATCCCTGCTTTTTCACATAATCCGTGAGGATGGATTTCTGTGTCGCAATGCTCGCACTCTCGTTATCCGTACCATCGTCTTTAGATAAGCGGCAATAAATGCCGACTAAATAGATTTTCTTTTCTTCTTTGATTCCTGCCATACTGTAAAACCTCCGTATCTGTCCTATCTGTTTTCATGTCCCATTGCGTACATTCTAAGCGGACAGCCCCTCATTGTCGAAGGTGTCGCCCTCGGCAATCTTCTTCCGAATATCCTCGGAGATAATCGGGACAAACGCTTCTGTAACGGTCTGTGTGCCGACATATTCACGGCTGATTATCATCTGCACTGGTGCTTTTGGCACGATACGCTTTCTCTTTTTATCTGCTTTCTTATCCTCGCCCATACTTAAATCTTCCTTTCCAGACAGGGCAGGGAAGAGTTTGGAAATGTCCCCGCCCTGCCAATCAGATACCATTAATCCTCGCTGTTTAATTCTTTCTGTAATGCTTTAAGGAGTGCCGCCGCTTCATCAGCGTTCAGCGTGATTCCCTTGCCGCACTTTTCACGGTTCGGGGAAAAGCTGCGGATGTCATACTTCGGCTCTTTCCCATTCCATGAAATGAGATTGATTTCCTTTGTGTAGCCACTGTCGCCCGTAGACAATACTGCGATTTCCTTTACGATTTCATACTGGATTTCTCTCATTCTCCATACCTCAACTCTCTGTATTTACTTCCCGAAAAAAGAAGATTAGCGGCTGTCACGGTTGCGTTTCCTCTGCAACTCACGCTCCAAAAGTTTGATGATGGTTTCCTCCATCTGCTTCGGCGTTGTGTTCTTCGGAAAGTATTTTTTCAGCTTGCTTGTGTTGATTTTCAAGGTTTCTTTCTGGTTGCCCTTTTCCTCCGTCATAATCGCAAATATCGTATCCATGTCAAGCCGCCCGCTCTGGCTTAACTGTTTCATCCGCTGTGCCTGTGAGAGTGAGGGCGTTGCTTCTTCGCTCTCCATCGTGGCAAAGAGGTTTTCCTGCTCGTCTTTCTTCAAGAAGGACAGTTCCACCGCAGGCGTGAGGGCGATTTTCCCCTCGTCCACCATCTGCAAAATCGGCGGTATCAGTTCCGTCAGGCGGATAAAACGCTGCACGGTCATCCTGCCCACGCCGAAGCCCTGTGCCACCTTGTCGTCCGTCCGCAACTTCGTCACAACTTGTGACGAGGTTAAGTCTGTGCGGAAACCCTGCCGCTTCATGGCTTCGGATTTCATCTTGTAAGCAAACGCCCGCTCCGATGGCAGGATATTCTCACGCTGCAAATTGCTGTCTACAAGGGTGATGATGGCTCGGTCACGGTCTAAGGGCAGGACAAACGCAGGCACGGTATTTATCCCTGCAAGTTCAGAAGCACGGACACGCCGCTGTCCTGCAATCACTTCATAACCGTCCCCGTCCTCTTTCGGGCGTGTGATTATCGGCGTGACAATGCCAAATTCCTTGATGCTTTCCGCTAACTCTGACAGTGTTTCATCTTCTGCCACATGAAACGGATTGTCGGGGAACGGGTACAAGTCTTTGGTCTTTAACACCTTAAAATCCTGTTTCTTCATTCACATATCTACCTTTCTTTCGCTCTGCTTCTATGATTTTTCTGCAATTCTTCCAACACTTCGGGCGGTATTTTTGACAGCAGCCGCCCCATCTGCTCGTTGGTTCTCTGCAATTCAAATATCTTCTGATTCGCTTTCTGCACCTTTAGTTCCTGCTCGTACTTTTCATCACGCATACGCCCCGCATAGTCTGATTCCTGCCCAATTCTCTCTTTCAAACTGTCGATATACGCCTGCTGTTTCCCGATTTCCTTAGAGAATTTCTCCACGTCTGGCAGCCATGCAGAGAGTAAATCTAACGCTTTATCCCTTTTCTTCCCTGCGTTAAAGGCGTTGATGTCGGATAGGGCAGACACGATTTCTTCATACTGTTTATCAAGCCTGCCGCCTAATTTATAGAGCCATGTGGGGACGTGTTTCCGCTTGGTTTCCATTGAGGACTGCCCCCGTTCAAGCTGATTCCACCGTGAGGACATCCGCTCATGGTAGGCGGTCTGCCACTCGGATAATGATTTCTGGTTGCCTAAGATAGCTTTCGCTGACAGCTTATTGTCTGGCGTAATCGGCACAAAGCAGAGGTGCATATGGGGCGTTCTCTCGTCCATATGGACGACAGCGGAGAGGATATTCTGCTTTCCAACACGCTCCGAAATGAAGTCAAGAGCCGTCTGGAAATACGCTTTTTGTTCTTCGGGCGGTAACTGGTTCATAAATTCTGGTGAAGCTGTGATGAGCGTTTCCACCATCATCACGCTGTCTTTCCTTGTCCTGCACCCCGCTTCGGCTACCATGCGGTTAATCTCTTTCTTGTAGGTGTACTTTGGTGGTGCTATGAGATGGTAATTGTTTTTAGAGCGTTCCATATCTATATCTGGGTTGCTTTTGTAGGCTTCTTTCTTCCGCTCGTTGTGGCGTTCACAAGCCGCAACGCCGCCCGCTTTTCGTTTCTGGAAACGCAGGATTGCATAAGGCATAGGCGGATTCCTCCTTTCTTTCGGCGGGTGACCGTCCTTTGGGGTGACAGCGGTGACGGTGGTGACAGCAGTTTTGGGATACCCCCTGCCGACTGCCGCAACTGTCACCCTCACCCCCTGCATGACGGTCATGTCGATGATGACGGTGTTTTTGGGATACCCCCCTCGCAAGAGCCGTCACCGTCATGCCGCCATTCTTTTATCCGAAGCCGTAAGGCGTAGGATAGCAGGGCACAGCCCTGCCTTAAGGGAGTCCAGAGGGAACGTCTGGCACACGACTTTGCAGGGCAAAGTGTAGTGTGTTACACCCTGTAAACGCAGTCGGAAAAATCGGAATGATTTTTCTGACCGCAGGGGTGGTTTTACACGACCGAAAAGGGCGAGTAAATCTCACGCCTGCATTTTGCGTTTACGGGGTGTTCTCCCGTAGGGATGACAGCGGCAGGGTATCCTAAAATCACTGTCACCACCGTCACTGCTGTCACCCGCAGGGCAGAGCCGCCAGCTTTACATGGCTTTAAGCGTCAATGACAGTAACAGGGGGGTATCCTAATATCGCTGTCACCACCATCACCGCTGTCACCCGCCCTCCTTGCAAGGGCAATCCGCCTGCCGTCTTTCCTGCGGCTGTACTGGTAGCAGATACGGTTCTCGCTTAAAAATGTGGTGCGGTATTCATTCAGCCATTTCGTAATCACCGTGGGTATGGTTTCCGTTTCCCCCATAGCGACTAACAGTTCCGTTGCCGTGCCTATCCATTCTTCCTTATCCCTCATAAAATCCACCAACCGAAAAAGGACATCTGGTATCGTTTCTTTCGCAAGCTGCTCCTGCGTTTTCCGCTCCACAAGCTCCCAACGGCAATCACGGAAACGCAGCGTGTATTCCTGATAAGGCGTGTCCCTGCCCGTCACATACAGCTTGGCGGTGTCAGACGCACGTTTCTCCTTTTCCAGAACAAAGGTAGCGTCCGCACTCCCCGTTAATCCTGTCGTCCCAGACACCTTGTTGAACACGTCGCTGTCATTCTGCTTTCGGATGTGGTGTACGACAATGACCGCCAGAGAGTGCCTGTCGGCAAAGTCTTTGATGAGGGAGATGTCCCCATAGTCGCTTGCATAGGCATTGTCTTTTGAAGCTGTACGGACTTTCTGCAAGGTATCAATGACAATGAGCCTGCTGTCTGGGTAATCTTTCAGATAATCTTCAAGCTGCACGATAAGACCGTCTGACAGCTTGCAGCTTGCCACGGCAAAGTGGAGCCGCCCGCTTGCTTCGTCCGTCAAACGAAATAACCTGTCCTGTATGCGGCAGAACGTGTCCTCAAGGCAGAGGTAAAGCACATCGCCCTCCATTGTCGGCATATCCCATAAAGGGATTCCCTGCGACACGCATAAGCATAGCTTCAGCATGAGCCAGCTTTTGCCTATCTTCTGTGAGCCGCAGAACAGCGATAAGCCTGTCGGGATAAGGCTGTCCACCACAAAGGATGGTTTCTCAAGCGGTTCATAAAGGAGCGTTTCGGCGTTGACTGTCTGTAACTTCTGCATGGCTTTCCTCCTTTCGGGCGGTGTCTTTGTTTTCGTTGCACATAGGCGTTGACCTCCTTAAAAATAGATTTACTCCCACGGAAAAAAGTGAGAGTATGTAATGCCGCCAATCCCACACAAATAAAAAACAGATTTCTTTTTCGGGCGGTGTCGGTCACGGTTGGAGATATTTCTTCAATTTCCGCCTTTACTTTCTCCTTTGCAATCGCAACAGATTTCTGTATTGCCGAAGCGGTGCAATGCTCCATAGCGGCGATTTGGTAAAAATTGAACTCATACTCGTAGTAGAGCAGGAAACGCCGCCTTTGTATCTCTGGAAGGCTCCCAACCGCCTTATAGAGCGTTTCATTCCGTTCTTCCTCAACCATGCGTTCATCAAGGCTCTTAGGCACACGCAACGCCCGTCTGTAAAGGGTTTCGTCCCATACCTCGTTAAACTCCCTGTGCCGCTCGTCCCATTAGAAAAGATTCCTGTTCCTGCGCTCCATCTGCCGAAACTCCATAAAGAACTGTTCCGACACTTCCAACTCGTGGGATTTGCCCTGCCCGTCCTTAAAGCTGATAAAATACCTTGTGCCGCTTTCCGTGGATTCCTCCCGAAGCGTGTATGCCTTAACCCTGTATGCCATCCTGTTGTCCTCCTGCAAAAAATGAGTGAGGGGATTTCCATCCCTCACCCAGTAGCCCGCAGGATGGCAGGCTGTTTTAGAAGCTATAAAATTTTCCGCAGCTTCTTCCGCAGATGGTCTAACCTCGCATAGATGGCACCAGTCGTCAAATGCACAAGCGGGGCAATCTCCTTTGTGGAATACCCCTGCATTTTCAGCAGGACGATTTTCAAGGTACGCCCGTCCACCGTGACTAATACTTGATAGAGATTTTCGCTCTCAATCTCTTCCAGTAACTCCGCAACCGTACCCACTTCCGCCTGCCGCTCCCTGCCTGCCATGTCCTCAAGATATTCCGCAACGTCATTCGTCCATCGGTAAAACCGCCTGTTGGAATTGAAGTCTGCCCTGTCCGCCATGCGTATCTGCTCAATGGTCGCTTCATCAACGCCGCACTCACGCAGCAGCTTTTCCTCCGCTTCTTTCCAGATACGCCATTTCCTGTCCTCCCGTCCGTGGTTGTATGCCATTCTTACTTCCTCCAATCAGAATTGATTGAGAGGGCAGAGAAAAGCCCCCTCATCTTCCCAAAGGAAAAAACAAGGGGGCTGAACGCCTTAAATTTTAATTTTCTATTATCTTTCTTAGTTTTATTAGGATTCTGGCTTTGCGTTTGTTTACAACGCTCTGGGTTATGCCCAACCTCGCCCCGACTTCACGCTCGGAAAGTCCGTCAAAAAAGATTGCCTGTATCAGCTCCTGTTCACTATCCGACAGCAAAGGCAGGGCGGCTTTCAGCCTGTCCACCATGACCGCATTGACAACGGTTTCTGCAATGTCCACCGCTTCATCAGTGATAAAGTCCAGAGGATTCCCCTCGCTGTCCGTAAATCCGTCGAGAGATAGCAGTCTATTCTTTGTATCTAATTTTTGCAGATAACGCCACCGTTCCTTGTCACGGTAGAAGTCTGTGTATTGCTCCCTCACGACTTCAAGCAGACAGCCTTGAATGGGGATAAACAGCTTGTCCATATAGGTCTGGTCGGATTCCCTGCAACGGCAGAACTCCGTGTAGGATAATTCCACATAGCCGCCACTTTCTCTGATATATACCTTTCTTGGTGCATATTTCACCATAAATACCTCCCATCTGAATTTTTGAAATGTAAAAAATCCAGATGGAGAGGCGGAGAACGACACCGCATATCAGAAACAGCCCTACGGCACTTTCCAACAAAAATCGACAAAAGAAAAACCGCAAAGGCTCTGTGACCTTTACGGTTATAGGAAATAGTAATTCTATTGTATGGAGATTGTACTTCTACTTTCAAGGTGAGAAGTACCGTTGCACTGGCAGAAATTTTTTTAACTGGTTTCCTGCCGTTCTCTGATATGCTATGTATTGATAAATTTTGCTTCGTATGAGCAGATAGATAACTGCCCGAAAAAAGGACATAAAAAAAATCCCTCCAAATTTAAAAACAAATTCAGAGGGTAATTTAGGGTATAACAAAATAACCCACCCGAATATCGTTTTTTTTATTTGGTGAGTTTGTTCTTTCAAATACGAAACAAATGCTCATGTACGGTAAAGTATCACAAGAAAATTATGTCGAATTGACAGCCGCCTCCGCTATACCGAATAAGGAAATAAAGAGTCCTCAAATTTTGCGCTACTAAATGAAGACGAGCGGAAGTAATCTCCCGCTCGTCAGTAAACTTAACTATGCCATATCAATCCCGCTTCTTTCCCGCCACCGGCACTAAGAACAGCGCGGGCAACAGCAGGAAAGCGGTACAGACCAGCCCCCAGGGTATGGACACCTGCTGGGCTACCAGCCCCACAATAGGCCCGCCGATGATCTGCCCGAAAGAGTCCAGCTGTCCGCTGGTGGAAAAGACTGTGGCGCGCATTTTCTCATCCACATGGTCGTTCATCCAGGCGGCCAGCACAGGCTCCTTGATGGTGCGCATAAGCCCCGCCAGCAGGAACACCAACAACATGAACCAAAAGCTCCGCCCCACCGCGAAGAGAACCAGGCACAGGATATACCCGGCGCTGGTGGACATGACCACACTGGTTCGGCTGACAGTCCCTTTTTTCTCCATGCGGGC
>NZ_JBBMEK010000165.1:0-7494 GCF_040096555.1 Coprococcus intestinihominis
CTGGATATCCGGCAAAGACAACATGCTCATTCCCACAGAATCCACAATCATATCCTCTGCTCCCTGAATATTGAACAATCGGACATTCACTGCATAATAAATAAAACGAGACTCCATCGGCAGCCGGCATCGGATCAACTTCTCCCTTGTAAACATCTTCTTGGAACTGTCAAATACAACCGCCCTACAGGATGGAAACAGTTCCATCAACGCCTCCACATACTGCACCAGCATCTCAGCACGTTCCTTATAATTCAAGCCTGCTGCCATCATATCTGACGCTGCAACCTGCCAGGTACATTGCTGCAGAATGTCATCACATTCGGGGCAATCCCAGGTCTGACTTTTCTCCATGCCATCCATCACAGGCGCCGTTATCGGCTTGCATCCCATAATCAATAGCTGCGGTGATATATCTTTATTCTCTTTTGCAAAATGAACACTATACTGACTGGCAGAAAAGCCAATGACCTGTGCATCATAGCAAAAGCACTCACTTCTTCCCAAATGTCGATCCATCACATCCTGCACCGTCTCACGGTCCGGCATCTCACATTTATCTTCCATCAACATACGAATACCAAAAACAGCATCCGGACGTTCCGTCACACATTCAAGATTTTGCTTGATAATGTCTTTATCTTCTTCAAATGATCCCATCACAATACCTTTCTATTCTTCTAATCTACACACTGCCCATTTATTATACCTTAGATTCCGATGCGTTAAAATACACTTTGCACAATTATGTAAAAAAACGACTAAACTTGCCGTTTAATCGTTTTTCCCGTTCATGCGGTTTTCAGCAGTGATGTAATTTCAAAATACTCTGCCACGACCACAGTATCGCCCAATAGCCTCACGAATGACCTCTATATCCAATGGTTTTGTAAAGTGTTCATCCATCCCGGCTTCCCTGCTTTTAGCGATGTCATCAATAAATGTATTGGCCGACATGGCAAAAATAGGCACCGTTTTGGCGTCCTCCTGCTTAAGGCTGCGTATCCGCCTGGCGGCCTCCAGTCCATCCATCACCGGCATCATAATGTCCATCAAGACAATATCATAGGCATGCGTTTCTGACTGTTCAAACAATTCTACAGCCTGAGCACCATTCCATGCCCTATCAACCTGCATGTGCTGTTCTTTCAGTAAAAACTCAGCGATCTCCATGTTCATTTCATTATCTTCAACAAGTAATGCTCTAAGCCCTGCCAGATTCGCTGTCTCATCTGCGTGGATCGCTCGATCGCAATGACAGGATACAATGTCAATCTCCAACGGAAGTCTGACCGTAAATCGGGTACCGACGTTCTTCTGACTCCAAAAATCAATGGTACCATCCATCAGTTCGATCATTCTCTTGGTAATCGGGAGTCCCAGACCCGTTCCATCATACTTGCTCTTGACGCCATCGGATTCCTGTGAAAAAGGTTCAAAAATATGCTGCTGATAAGCCTCACTCATCCCAATTCCCGTATCCTCACAGACAAATTCAAACCACGATCGATCCGGTCTGTCCGCAATCTCCCTGCACCGAAGCCAAACTCTGCCGCCCCGCCTGTTATACTTCACCGCATTATTCAGCAAATTCATCAAAATCTACTGAATATGTGCAGGGCTGCCAATCAAACATGAATGCGTCAGCACCTCATTATCCACATTATAATCAATCCCCTCTTCCATGGCCTGCACTTTTATAACTCGACAGACGCGATCCAGCAGCGCAGTCATCTGAAATGGCTTATGCTCCAGAGTCATCTCACCGGATTCCAGCTTGCTCATATCCAACACACTTTTGATCATCTCCAGCAAATATCCCGACGCCGTCAGTATCTTGTTCCTGCATTCCTGTTGCTTCACCTGATCATCCGGAAAAGCCCCGGCGATTCTGACATAGCCATTGATAGCATTGATCGGTGTCCGCATGTCATGACTCATCCTACGCAAAAAAATCGGTTTTCGCCATATTCGCCCGCTTTGCCTCATCTGCCATCTGAATCAGCTGTTTCTGATAGTTCTGTTCGACTTCCTGCAGTCTCTTCTCATAATCCGCCCGTAATCGTTCATACTCCGGCATTGTATTGATCGTCTCGTTCATCCTCATTCACCCCGATAGGCTCCCTTTTATACTTTGCTTCTCCGTTCTCTCAAAGCATAAAAAAGAACAGTCCCTTTTGATTGAACTGCTCTCATTTCTTCAAACTGCGTATGAATGATAATAAAATCTCTTTCTCCTTTACATCCAGCCCATCCCACACTTCCAGTATCTCACTCTGTTCATCCGTCAAATCCAACCGACTCCCATCCTCTGAGAAAAATTGTGCCAATGTAATATTGAATGCATCACATATCCGCTCCAGTGTGAGAATGATAGGGATACTCTTCTGACTTAATATATTGCCCAATGCAGTCTGTGTCATGCCTGTAATCTGAGACAAACGATACTTCGTATATCCCCTCTTTTCACTCAACCCTGCAATCCGGTCCGGAATATACTCTTCTACACCCAAGTAATGTACACCTCTCCTCTGGTCTATGATACTAACATTGTACCCAGAAATCAGCATATTTATTAGAGAGGTAAAGCTTGAGTGTTTACTCTATTTCAATGGAGTATTCATGTAAAAAAAGGAATTTCACTCAGTTCAATAATTTTTCTGTTTTATTATACCAGAAAAATATATGATATAACAGTCCATTTTATAAATTTGCAAAAGTATAGAATTTCTCTGGTCAATCCGGCCTGTATCTGATAAAATACATAAATATACGTGAAGATTAACCCTATTTTGGAGGCGAACATGGAGATAATTGCTGTACCTTTGATTATATTTTTGCTGATGATTTTTGTTACCAGTTTCTTCTTCACAATGAAGAAAAGGCTGGTGGGATGTCTGATGCTGATTATTCTTATTGCCGGAAGTGCAGCCCTTGGTTATATGCTGATTACCGGTGTCATCACTCTGCCCATTTAAAACACTGTCCCGGACTCTGATGCATTACTGGCAAAATCAGGGGTGTCATATAATTTTCAATACGTATGACACCCCATGTTTTTAGTTTTTCTCGTTTCTCTATAAATTCAGGCTCTGTACCCAGGCTTTGACATCCGCCTCAGATACATTGCCATTAAGCATACGTCCATTCTCAACCTTTGCTTCAGGTACGATTTTCTTCACACCCTCGTCTATCTTGCCAAGACAACTGCCGCCGGATGTCGCAAAGAGAATAATTCTCTTGCCTGTAAAATCATAGCTTTCAAGGAAAGTATCCATGATCTGACCTTTATTCTATTACAAAGGCACTTCACTCCCGGCTACTGTTTCAATTCCTGATACCATTTCTCTGCTTTTCCCTCTTCCTGACTGTTAATAAAAACCGTATACTCCGGCATCTTAATCTCAAGTATCGGTGTCACATCCAACGTCACATACATCTGACATTTGCCGTTCTCTTTGCCTTTAAATTTCCCCAGATACTGCTTACTGTCGGCTGATCCGTTAATTTTATAAAAATTATCATCCGGCAGGGCATCCAAAAGCTGTACATCTTCTATTTCATTTCTGTCAAATGAAATATTCGAATACCCAGATGTAACGGTCACTGTAGTATCCGTCATCTGCATGCGCACAGGTGTAAAATCAATCTTCAAAAGCCACAGACAAAATCCCGCCATCATGACGATCAGCAGCCCATAAGTAATGCCTGTTATGACTTTCCCTGCCGTCCTGCCTAAATTCACGGTATAATTCATACTGCTGTAGCGGTCCTGTATAAACAGCCGTCTGTCATCCGGATTGCTGTACCAGCCATTTCGCCAGTAATAATCGTCATCAATATACATCGGTGCTGTATCCTGCTTCAAAAGTGCCTCTTTCCGGCGCCTGATGATAAAAAAAAGTACAACCATCACAATTCCCGCCGCCGATTCAAAAAGCGCATACAACCCCATCCAGCTCCAGTCCATCCATTTTCCTGATAGCAGCGCCCCGGCAATTGGCCAGAAAGCCATTGAATTACAAATACTGCTGGCCAGAAATCCAACGGACGTCATACGTTTCTCTAAACAATTTACCTGAAAATTAATATCCGAATGCTCACTGTAAATCTTATTGCCCATTTTGTCATAAAACAAAGCTGCTCCCAGCAGACAGCCACAGACAAGCAAACAGCACACGAAGATAATCCAGCTCTCTGAATTGACAGCCATGGCATGCCAAAGCCCCGGTATCACCAACGGCCCACAGAGCACAATCAACGGCAGCGCATGACAAATCATCGGCACTTCCATTTGGGCTGTTCTGGCGGCTGTCTTTGTATCCACGGCACTTGTCACCTGCTCTTCTTCTGATGTCGCCTCATACCAGCCCTTTTGCATCTTCAATTCATACATATACCGGTGTGTCTGCCAGACTTTGCCCATAACACCGATGAAAAAGGCCGTCATCCACACAGTCCATGCAATAAAAAAGATGGACATATACCACATTCCCAGAAAACAAATCACCGTTCCAATGGCAAAATGCCAGCGATAAAAAGCCTTCATCCATGACTGATATTTTTCAATCATCGTCTTCACTTCCGGCAGTTCCGCTACATCACCCGGCACATGAACACCAAATAGCATTCCCTGACGATAGGCCACTTTGCAGCTGTAAACCATCTTCGTAATCCCCACCATCAGCCAATCCGTCAATATCATAATGATCGTTACTATCATTCCGGCACCATCTCCATTTCCTCAAAAATGTGCTGGCAGAACTGTATAAACCGTCCCTTATCCATCCCGCGGATTTTGGCTTCCGCAGTCAGAAGCTCCAACTCATCCTCCAGTTTTTCCTCAAAAGCAGCCTGCTGCGTGGGATATTCTTCCTCCGGTATACAGACGATACTGCCCTTTCTCCGGTCCGTCTCTATAAATCCTTCTGCTTTCAACAGCTGATAGGCTTTGCTCACTGTCATGACATTCACTCCCAGGTCCGCCGCCATCTGACGCACTGTAGGTAGTATCTCTCCTTGTTCAAGTTCTCCCTTGCCAATGCCTTTAACAATCTGATTGCGCAGCTGCAGATAAATCGGCATCTCCGATCTGGAATTAATTTTAATAATCATCGCCTTCTCCTCCTATTATTTATATTATATGTCATAATACAAATAATACAAGAAAAAGATTATCAAAATCTTTCCGACTCTGATAATCTTTCTTAATTTATTCCTCTACATGAAGAATAAGTTTACCCATAATCTGCAAACCATCCATCAGTTCATGAGCCTTCCTTGCCTCTGACAACGGCAGATCCATATAAAAATGTGGTTTTATTTCACCCGAGATAATCCGATCCATACAGATCTTCCGAATCTTTGCCAGACGTTCCGGCTTATCATCATATATATGGAAAGAGAATGAACGAACGGCCGATGCATGACTGGACTGTTTGATAATTGTATCGAGCTGATCCAGTTCTGGACTGCCATCCAGCCAGTTATAAATGACAATCATACCAAAATCCGCCAGATATTCGAACTGACTTGCAAAACGTCTGCCCACCAGCTGATCAAAAATCAGATCCACCCCACGGCCTCTGGTGTAATCCATAATAACTTCTTTGGCATCCTGTTCCTTATGATTAAACACACACTGTGCTCCCAAAGACTTAATGTAGTCGCATTTTTCCTGGCTGCTGGCAGAAGCAATCACTTCAATTCCCTGCAAAAGAGCTGTCTGGATAACCGCTGTGCCGACACCGCCTGCAGCCCCATAAATATAAATAGACTTGCCATCCGTGCCTCTTCCGATTTCATTCAGCAGCGCATAGGCCACCATATAATTCAGGAATCCCGGCGCATACTTCAACGGAAACTCATCCGGAAATACCGTCACAAACTTCTGCGGTACAGCAATATACTCCGCATAAGCGCCATATCCAAGACCGCTGTTGACGCAGACTTGCATGCCAGGTTCAATCCCCTTTACATCTGAACCCACTGCCTCCACAATACCGGCACATTCATTGCCCACAACCAGCTTCGGCGGCTTAGCCTCAAGAAACGGACAGATACCGCTTCTCATAATATAATCCGGCTTTCCCACGCCAATATAAACATTCCTTACAAGAACTTCATCCGGCCCCGGCACCGGCTTCTCAATGTCAGTGTAATAAATCTCCTCCGGTCCTCCGAATCTGTCAATCACTGCTGCTTTCATCAAATTCCTCCTTTGAAAATCCCCATATTCCATCGTGACTACGGGCTTATCACAACTTAATAAAAGTATACATTAAATCTTCCCTGCCATGCAACGCTTTTACTATTCCGATTCCTTATAATGACTGTACGAACCATTCTAAAAGTGGTATCATTCTTATAGTTGCAATAACCTAACACAAGGAGGAATTATAAATGGCTTGTACTACGATTCTTGTCGGCAAAAAAGCATCCTACGACGGCTCTACGATGATTGCACGCAACGATGACTCACCGTCCGGCAAATTTACACCAAAAAAATATGTGGTCGTTCATCCTGATGAACAGCCGCGCAAATACATCTCCGTCCTCTCTCATGTAGAGATTGACCTTCCGGATAATCCGATGCGCTATACTGCTGTTCCAAATGCAGTTGAAGGCGACGGCATCTGGGCTGCCAGCGGCGTTAATGCAGCCAATGTCGCAATGACAGCCACTGAAACCATCACTTCCAATCCAAGAGTACTTGGCGCAGACCCGCTCGTTGTTTATCAGCCGGCCAAAGACGGACAGGAAGAAATCAAAGGCGGTATTGGTGAAGAAGACATCGTCTGCCTTGTACTGCCATATATTCACAGTGCCAGAGAGGGTGTCAAACGCCTCGGCAGTCTGCTTGAGCAGTATGGCACTTATGAAATGAACGGCATTGCTTTTCAGGATGCGGAGGAGATCTGGTGGCTTGAGACTATCGGCGGTCATCACTGGATGGCCCGCAAAGTGCCGGATGATGTCTATGTAATCATGCCAAATCAGCTTGGTATTGACCAGTTCAATCTGGAAGATGCTTTTTCCGAGCAGAAAGAATATATGTGTTCTGCCGATTTGAAAGATTTTATTGAAAAATACCATCTGAATCTGGCTATGGACGGCGTTCTCAATCCGAGAGATGCTTTCGGCAGTCATGACGATTCTGATCATGTTTACAATACCCCACGTGCATGGTATATGGGTCGCTGCCTGAATCCGCACACATGGCGCTGGGACGGTCCGGCTGCCGACTTCACACCATATTCCGACAATATTCCATGGTGCATGGTGCCTGAAAAGAAAGTTACTGTAGAGGATGTGAAATATGTTCTCTCTTCTCATTTCCAGGGAACCTCTTACGACCCTTATGCCGGATACGGAGAGAGCAATATGCGTGGCGCCTACCGTTCTATCGGTATTAACCGCAATGACTTTATGTCTCTGATTCAGATTAATGATAATCGTCCGGATGATATCAAGGCCATCCAGTGGCTTGCATTT
>NZ_JBBMEK010000166.1:0-7481 GCF_040096555.1 Coprococcus intestinihominis
GCATCTGGAAAAGAGAAAAAAGCAAAGAACCAGCCGGAACGATAAAAGTGAAAAAGTTGGACGGTTGGAGTAGCTATTACGGAGGTCTTGTGATATGGTTGGTGTAACAAAAAAGGAGGTCAGCCAGATGACAAAATACTATTTGAAGATGGATAACATTATGAAAAATATGTTCGTGGTGGCACTGAATGATGAGCTACAGGCGCAGAGTGAGCAGGATGAATGTTTGGAAGAAACGAAAGCTCTTCTGAAAAAAGTAAGTGAATACGACCTCGCTCAGAAACGACTGCAGATTACAGCCGGGGAACAAAGGCAGATCCGTAAGGCACTGAACAGACTCAGAAGTAAATATCTTGCAGCCGGAAGATACAGTGATGGAATAGATAAAGTTATTATTCAGGTTGCAAAACCGAATACTAGCAGACACATGTTCTGGTAGAGAAAGGAGTGGTTGATTGGTCATTTATTCAAGAGAAAAAGTGGCAAGATTTAGAGAACAGTATCCGGCAGGAACAAGAATCTGTCTGAATTCGATGGATGGAGAAGCGGGTATGCCGCAGGGACTGGAAGGAACTGTGCAGTATGTGGATGATGCAGGCCAGCTTGGTGTTAAGTGGGACAACGGCAGAAGTCTCTCACTGATACCGGGAGTGGATTCCTTTCATAAGAAAGAAGGACAGGGACATCCAGAAGAAAAGCCACGCAAGAAAAGAGAATCTGACTTGCAGAGATAAGTACAAAAAAGCAGGACTGGGTTCTGTATCTTGTCTTTCTGCCATTTGTCTGGTGGGCGGCAGCGATTACCGCTTGTGCCATTACACCGGATAAGAATTTTATTCAAATCTTAGAAACGCTGAGCGAAAAACTCGAACAGCCGTTTTTTATCACGTATACACCGTATACGTTCAAATGTATTCTGATATTCACAGCAGCCTATTTCTTAGGCATTGGTATTTATGAATCCCAAAAAAGAAATTATAGAAGAGGCGTGGAACATGGTTCCGCAAAATGGGGCAACGTGTCCGAAATCTGCAGACGTTACTGCGAAAAGCAGTACACGAATAATCTGCTTCTGACACAGCATTTCCGCATGGGACTGGATGGATATAAGCATAAACGAAATTTAAATGTGCTGGTAGTAGGAGGTTCCGGGGCAGGAAAGAGCCGGACCTATGCGATTCCGAACATCATGCAGTGCAACTGCTCGATGGTGATCACAGATCCGAAAGCGGAACTTCTGCGCAAAACAGGAGGTGTTCTGGAACGGAATGGATATGAAGTCCGGGTTTTTGATTTGATCAATCCGGAGACTTCCTGGTGTTATAATCCGTTTGCGTATGTCCGGGATGACAAGGATGTGCTGAAACTAATTAACAACCTGATCCGCAACACGACACCGAAAGGTGCACAAAGCTCGGACCCGTTCTGGGAAAAGTCAGAGACTGCACTTTTACAGGCACTTATGCTGTATTTACTGCATGAAGCTCCACCGGAAGAACAGAACTTCCCGATGATTATGGAAATGCTTGGAAGCGCACAGGTCAAAGAAGATGATGAGGATTACCAGTCACCATTGGACATTTTGTTTGAAAGACTGGAAATGCGGGACCCAGAGAGTATTGCGGTCAAGCAGTATGCCATTTATAAGCAGGCGGCCGGAAAGACCGCAAAGTCTATTTTGATATCGGTTGGTGTCCGTCTGGCAGCGTTCAATCTGAAACAAATCGCCAACCTGACCTGTACGGACGAACTGGACTTATACAGTATTGGGGAGAAAAAAGTAGCACTGTTTTGCTGTATTCCGGATGCAGACACCAGCATGAATTATCTGGTCGGCATGATTTACAGTAATCTGTTTCAGACACTGTATTATGTGGCAGATCGGAAGTACGGAGGAAGGCTTCCGATTCCGGTACACTGCATTATGGATGAATGGCCAAACGTAGCCTTGCCGGATGATTTTGACAAGATTCTGGCAACCATGCGTTCCAGAGGGATTTCCTGCAGTATCATCATCCAGAACATTGCACAGATGAAAGCCTTATTTAAAGACTCGTATGAGAGTCTGATCGGCAACTGCGATGAATTTTTATATCTGGGTGGAAATGAAAAAGAAGGACATAAGTATGTCTCGGAATTATTGGGAAAAGAGACATTGGATACCAATACCTACGGACAGACAAAAGGGCGTAGCGGCAGCTATTCGGTGAATTATCAGCAGACAGGAAGGGAACTTTTAACACCGGATGAAATACGGCTTTTAGATAACCGCAAAGCGATTTTGTTTATTCGTGGGGAGCGTCCGATCATGGACGATAAATATGATTTAAAAAAGCATGTGAATTTCAGATACACAGAGGACGGTGGTGCATCGCCTTATGATTATGCGAAAACACCACTGGCTCACGACGACCTAAAGATTGACATTAACAGATTAGACGATTACGAACTGCTGTCTACCGAGGACATCCTTGGTGAATAGCAGTTTTTTGATGGATTGGAGTGATGTGTATTGAAGAAACTTCTCACAGGAGAAAAAAATAGAACAAAAAAGAATACAACTGAAAAAATGATAACCCCGATGCCGATGGGGAGAAAACAGAAAAAGTGGATGAGCCTTTATATGGCACTGGTACTGACCGTAACGGTTGGAGCAACGACCGCATTCGCAGCCGGAGATCCGTTGTCCGTTATCAATAACCTGTCTACCTTTATTTTTTCTCTGATTCGTGCGATCGGTTTGATTTTGCTTGGATTTGGTGTTGTGCAGGTTGGTCTGTCTTTAAAAAGCCATGATCCAAGCCAGAGGGCAAATGGATTTCTGACACTGGCCGGAGGGGTAATTATTACGTTCGCCAAAGAAATCCTCGATTTGATTATGGCGTAAGCCTCTTTGAAAAAATATATCAGGAAACAGCAGGAGTGCCGGAAGGTACTCCTGTATTCAAAAATATGTTTAAGGAGGTGAGAGTTTTTGAGTGATAACTGGATTGTACAGAATCTAAACTCAGCACTATCCACATGGAGTGAAAAGATGGCAGAACTGTGGACTCTGCTGACCGAAAATCCGGCAACTTTTAAGGGCGGCGGCATCTGGCGGATTATGGTAAATATTAATGATGCACTGACAGCCATTGCTTATGGATTACTGGTATTATTTTTCGCAGCCGGAATCATTAAAACGTGTGGCAGTTTTACAGATCTGAAAAAGCCGGAACATGTGCTAAAAGCATTTATCCGGTTTGCACTTGCTCAGGGAGCAATTACATACGGGATGGAACTTATGCAGGCACTGTTTTCCATTGTGCAGGGAATCGTGACAACCGTAATGAGTGGCTCCAGTATGGCAGGAAGCGTGACGGAACTGCCAACGGAGATTGTAGATAAGATTGAGAGCGTGGGAATGCTGGAATCCATTCCGTTGTGGATTGTTACACTGCTTGGCAGTCTGCTGATCACTGTATTGTCATTTGTAATGATCCTGACAGTGTATGGCAGAATGTTCAAAATCTATATGTATACGGCAATCGCCCCGATTCCGATTTCCTCATTTGCAGGAGAACCCACGCAGTCCATTGGAAAGAACTTTATCCGTTCTTATGTAGGCGTATGTCTGGAAGGGGCAATTATTGCACTGGCATGTATTATCTTTTCTGCTTATGCAGCAAGCCCTCCGGCTGTCGGAGATACGGAGTTGAGTGCAGTTACAATCGTGTGGAACTATGTCGGAGAACTGGTATTTAATTTACTGGTGCTGGTTGGAGCAATTAAGGCATCTGACCGTATTGTCAGAGAAATGATGGGACTTGGAGGTTAAAAATATGGATATAAAGAAAACATTAAGATATAACTGGGAATTTGGACGTGAGACAGTAGCAATACGAGTGAGCTCTTATCGGAACAATGGAAATTTATATGTAGGACTCTGCCATAAGGAAGGGAGAGAATGGGAAGATTTTGGAGATGTAACCATTAATCTGCCCTATCAGTTTTTAGAGCCAAATGAGGCTTTTATAACAGGAGATTTTACCAAGGATATGCTTCATTTTATCAAGGAACATAAACTTGGAAAAGTGTTGAATGAAACAGGAAGATCAGGATATGCAACCTATCAGAAGGTAGCGTTTGATCTAGCAAGACTTGCGGAATTTGATCCGGAAGGCGTTGCAGAACATTGTAGATTTGCCGGGATAGAAGTACCAAAAGAAAAACCACAGAAAACGAAGAAACAAAACAGGGGAGAGGAACGATAATTTATGGAAGTAAAGATGAACAAAGAAATCAGGGACTATCAGGAATCCATGTTTATGGGACTGGACCTGAGACAATGTGTGTGTTCTGTTCTTGCGATTCTTACAGCAGTCGGAATTTACTTTGGAATGCGTGATATTACCGGACAGGAAATAACCGGATGGCTGTGTGTGCTTGGTGCTGCTCCATTTGCTGCCTGTGGCTTTTTCAAATATCATGGTATGACAGCCGAACAGTTTTTATGGGCAGTGATCAAATCCGAATTGCTGTATCCGAAGAAACTGGTGTTTCAGTCGGAAGATATCTACTACTCCTGCATGCAGGAGACCATCTCGCTGGGAGAAAAGAATCAAAAGGATGGAGCAGAAATCATAAAAGAGCGGGAGCAAAAAGCAGAAGCAAAACAGAGAAAGAAACGCAAGGGAAGGAGTGATGCCTTTGATTAAAACCTTAAGTCAGGCACTTCGGATGGATAAGGAACGCTTCAAAGTTCCGAAATCCGTCCAACAGGCAATTCCCATCCAGCGAATCTGGCCGGATGGAATTTTTCAACAGGGAACGAAATTCTCAAAAACATATCGTTTTACAGATATCAACTATTATATTGCGAGTAAGGACAATAAGACAGAAATGTTTCTGGATTATTCTGAACTCTTAAATTCACTGGATTCCGGCATTTCTGCCAAAATTACCATCAATAACCGGAGAATCAATAAAGAAGAATTCGAAAAGTCTATTCTGCTTCCAATGAAGGAAGATGGACTGGACCACTATCGGGAAGAATACAACGAAATGCTCCTGTCTAAGATTACAGGAACAAACAACAGCATCTATCAGGAACGGTATCTGACCGTCAGTGTACATAAAAGATCGATTGATGATGCAAGAACCTATTTTGCACGTATCGGAACAGACATCGTAACACATCTGGCAAAGTTATCGTCCACAGCAGAAGGACTGGACGCAGAGAGCCGGCTCCAGATTTTCAGGGATTTCTTCAAGGGAGATGTCCCACAGGCATTCCCATTTGATCTGAAACAATTTGCCAAGAAGGGAACAAGTTTCAAGGACTGGATGTGTCCGGATTCTATGGAATTTGAACGTGACCATTTTAAAATCGGTGACAGGTACGGAAGAGTCCTGTATATGCAGGATTATGCAAGTTATGTTAAAGATGACATGATTTCAGAACTGTGTGACTTCAGCCGGAATCTGATGTTGTCGATTGATATCCTGCCAGTCCCTACGGATGAAGCGGTAAGGGAAATCCAGAACCGACTGCTTGGTGTGGAAACTAACGTGACCAACTGGCAGAGAAGGCAGAACGCTAATAATAACTTCTCGGCAATCGTACCATACGATATGGAACTTCAGAGAAAAGAAACCAAGGAAATGCTCGATGATCTGACAACCAGAGACCAGCGTATGATGTTCGGGATTTTGACAATGGTACATCTGGCAGACAGCAAAAAGCAACTGGATTCCGATACGGAACTGATTCTGTCAATCGCAAGAAAGCATCTGTGTCAGATGGCAACATTAAAGTGGCAGCAAGTGGACGGACTCAATACAGTGCTTCCTTATGGACTGCGAAAGATCAATGCCCTGCGTACACTGACAACGGAATCAACGGCTGTTTTAATCCCGTTCCATACACAGGAAATCCTGCAGCCGGGAGGTATCTATTATGGGCAGAATGCAGTCAGCAAGAACCTTCTGGTAGCCGACCGGAAGAAACTGATGAATGGAAACAGTTTCCGGTTGGGTGTCAGTGGATCAGGAAAGAGCTTTTCAGCAAAAGAAGAGATTGTGCATCTGGCATTGAGTACCGATGACGATATCCTGATTCTTGATCCGGAGTCCGAATTCACAAAATTAGTAGAGGCCTTGGGTGGACAGGTTGTAAAAGTATCTGCGACATCAGACAATCACTTGAATGCAATGGATATGGACGCAGCCTACGGAAATGAAAAGAATCCACTGATTGAAAAATCGGAGTTTATTCTGTCTGTATTTGAACAGTTGGTTGGAGCAGGAAACCTGTCGGCAAAAGAAAAGTCGATTCTGGACCGCTGTGCTGCAGATGTGTACCGGGATTATATCCGAAGTGGTTATACCGGAGAAGTTCCGACATTGAAAGATATGTACCGACAGCTGATGTTACAGCCGGAAGAAGAGGCAAGAGGACTGGCATTATCATCCGAACTTTTTATCAATGGAAGCCTGAACACCTTTGCACAGCCGACCAATGTGAATAAGAAGAACAGGATCATGGATTATGACATCCGGGAACTGGGGGAACAGCTTATGCCTCTTGGAATGCTGGTTACCTTAGACAGTATTTTCAACAGGGTAATTCAGAACTGGAAAGAAGGAAAAACGACATGGATATTTGCCGATGAGTTCTATCTGTTATTCCGCTATGAATACAGTGCAAATTTCTTCTACCGACTGTACAAGAGAATCAGAAAATACAATGGATTCGTGACAGGTTTAACCCAAAATGTTGAGGAACTTCTGAAATCGGACACTGCAAGACTGATGTTGGCAAACAGTGAGTTTTTGATTCTTTTGAATCAGGCAAGTACAGACAGGGAAGAACTGGCAGCTCTTTTGAATATTTCCGAAAACCAACTGTCCTATATTACAAATGTATCGGTCGGCAGTGGTCTGATCCGTTGCTCTGGGAATATCGTACCATTTGAGAATACATTCCCAAAGAATACAGACCTTTATAAACTAATGACAACAAAACCGGGAGAATCATAATGAAGAAAAAAGAAGAAGTAACGATAACTTTTTATGCTGCAGAGTGCGGTGAGTTCCATGATTTAGGAGAATATACAAAATGCAGAACGCTGGAAGAGGCATATAAAAAGTACCAGAAGTATTGTAGAACATCTGCCAATATGTGTCCTGCTATTGAGTTTTCTATCCATGATCCAGAATCAATTTATTCAGACATGGAATATCCATTACCGTTGTCATCAAAAGACAGGGGGGATTTGGAACTTGTGCCATATTACAACGAGCATCCACTGGTAAATGAAGCAATCAGACAGTTGGAGCAGTTGCAGAAACAGCAGGAAAAAAAGAAACATCGGGATGTTGCCCGATGAGATAAGAGATACGGAAAGAGGGTGACCGGATGAGAGATATCAAGGAACGGGTAAAGGATAAGAATCCGAAGATTCGAAATCCGGCTGCCCGGCTTCCGAAAGAGCTGGTTC
>NZ_JBBMEK010000167.1:0-7364 GCF_040096555.1 Coprococcus intestinihominis
TCCACATCGCTTGAAAGTTCAACTGGTAAAATTTATAATATAAAAGTGGATATAGGAAATGATGGAGAATTGACACAAACTTGCAAAAATCAAATTATGGAGATTTCATCAAATTTATCAGATACAGGTATAGAGGGAGCAGATAACTTTGGAAATACGATAGAAAAAATTGCTTTATCGGTTAAATCTGGTAATATTGCTTTTGAAATAAATAATGTTTTTGCCAATAGTGTAGAGTTTTCCATTGTATTTAGTACATCAGATTTGCTGCCAGAAGAGGAAAAAGAGTGGACAATATCGGTTGCTTTGATTTTTACAATGACATTAAATTCTAATAGTGGTCTTGAATTTAATGTTGTAGAATTCACAAAAGAGCATAGTAATATACTGGCAGGAGCCGTAATATTAGTTCTTGCGGGTGCATTAGTTGTAAATGCAATTCCGTCAATTATTGCTTTATTTTCAGCTGGAGCAGGTACTGTTTTTGGTTTGTTGATTCAAGCACTGTAAATTGTAAAAGAATAAAAGAGACAATGGCCAGAGGTTCGATTTTATAAAGAGGACCTCTGGCAAAAGGGGGATTAAGAAGAATGCATATTAAATCAATTGTGTCAGATGAGGATAGGGAAGAATTAGAAAGAATGCTTTCGCTTGGGTTTATAATTCCTAATCAATTATTTAAAACAAGACAGAAAAGTAGAATGATTATCTATATTTTTACACCTGTAGAATTTTTACTGTCGATTAATTGTTATCTGTCGGAAAGTTATTTGATGTTTGGAATAGGGATTGGAACTTGTGTGGCTTGTGTGGCTTGGATTATTTGGTATCAAATGATTGGTAAAAATTTTGAAAAAAATGTTCATGAATTTGTCTGGGGTAGATCAGGATATGAAACGGTGGATATCGATGAAAACGCAATTAAAATAGATGAAGATCAAATTTATGAATTTAAAAATATTGATAGAATGTTCTTATATAAAAACTTCTTTTTTTTCATAACAAATGAAAAGAAAATATTTATATTTAAAACGACAGATATGGAGTCGGATGAACTTATAAAAATTATTAAAACAACAGGGATTTTATTTGAAAAAAAAGAAAAACCATTTAATATTTATAAGTATTGTAAAAAAGGAAAAAGTTTTTAAAAATAAGCAGAGGATGGTGGATTTATCATCCTTTTAGAGAAGAGCATGTATTTTAAAGGGAATCTGGTTTTGCAGGTTCCCTTTTTGCCATCAAAAACGTTGATGTTTTATCAAATGACGCTAAAAATAAAAAGAATAATGCAGGGGGTGACATTATTAGTTATCGCTGTAATATTTGGATAAAATATAAATAAAACATAAAAAATATAAATAAATTATAAAATGGCGACAGTTTTTTCTTGTTCAAGTGTTTATTATATAGAGGACAAAATAAGACAGCAAAGGAAGTGGTGCTGTTGCATCGGAAAAATGACACAAAATTAGTGATGTCCATTCGGGAAAAGAATTGAAGGGGATTCTTTTCCCCATTTGTCGTGTTACGAAAGACTGAGGGTAAGAAAATATGCTAGAACTTGCAATCTGTGATGATGACATCATCCTATGTAATTGGTTAGAACAGAAGCTGCTCCATTATGGGAAAGCGAATGACTGTCAGATATCTATAGAAATATACTATTCTGCGGAGCAGCTTCTTAACAGGCTGGAAGAAGAATCCTACGATATGTTATTCCTTGATATTTGTCTGGAACATGAGAATGGAATTGATATCGGAACGGAGATACGAAAGAAAAATTATGGAAAAGAACTGCGGATTACCTATATTTCAACATATCAGGAATATGCTATGAAATTATTCCGTATTCATCCATTTGATTTTCTTGTAAAGCCAATCCGAGAGGAAGAACTTTTCCGGGTGATAGGTGAATTACGGGAACTGTTAAAAGAACGGAAGAAAATATTTGAATATACGGATACAAAAGGAATCCACAAGATTTCTTATGACAAGATCCTGTATTTTTATAGTCTGGGAAAAAGAGTACATATCGTGACATCGGAAAAAGAATATGAATATCGAGGAAAATTAAAGGATGTAGCGGATGTAACAGAAGAATATTTCTTACTGATTCACAAGTCCTATCTCATCAATATGGAACACGTGGAGCATTACGAATATGACAACGTGGTTATGAAAGACAAGACACGTCTCAGTATCAGTAAAGCAAATCGCAAGAAGGTCAGGGAAAGACTATTACAAACGGAGAAGAAAAGATTATGAATATCCATTTGATCACTTATCTGACAAGTAAATTATTCTGGATTTATACTGTGTTCCGTTACAATACCATCCTGTATCCAAAAAATGAGGATACACAAAAGCTATTTGCATATTTTTGTGCATATCTGCTTTCATGCTGGGGAAGCATGCAGTGGGGAACGATGTACGGAGATCTGATCTTTGAGCTGATAGCTCTGTTAATTATAACAGTGGCATATCAGGCAGACTGGCAACATCATGTCTGGAATACACTTATGGTATATATTATGGGAATTTTATGTGATGGGATTCCAATCGTGTTCTTTCAACGGTATGCGGTAGCAAGAAATCCGGTGCATCATCACATGGGACCGGGAACTATTGTAATGGGAAATTTTATATTCTTTTTACTGGAAGTCATTATTGAAAGAAAAGTAGGTGTAAAGAGAAGTTATTATATAAAGAACCGTCATTGGCTTGCTATGCTTTCTGTCCCGGTGATCAGCATTATAGTCTGTATCAGGATATTGCTGCCAGACAGAAGAGGTGTGCGGTCTACGATTGTATTATTCTTACTGTTTATCAATGTGTTTATTTTCTATCTGCACGATGAGGTTCAGAAAAGTTATATTGAAACAGCAAAACAGGAAGAGATGAAAATTCAGATGAGCCAGTATGCAAAAGAACTGGAGATGATGATGAAATCACAGGACAGGCTGAATAAGATACATCATGATTACAAGCACCATCTTACAACAATAGGGGCAATGGCAAAAACGGGAGGAAATGAAGAGATTCTATCGTATCTGAAACAAATGGAGAATATAGCCGGAACAGCCTTATGTCATCATTTATATACAGAAAACCGTAATATGAATAATCTGCTGAATTATATTTTGGAAGATTCGAAATCAGTAATTGAAAATCCGGAGATTTCTGTAGAAATACCGAATCATATAGGGGAAGAATTATTTGATATAAGTATAATAGTGGGAAATCTTATGGATAATGCTATTCGTGGGACAGCAGCTTCAGATGAAAGGAGATTATCGTTTCAGATGTATTAAGGAAAAGGAATCATGAATATCCAGATTGAGAATAGCATAAAAGATACACCAAAAGTGCGGAATGGAATTTATCTGACAACGAAAAGCAGGAAAGAAGGACATGGAATAGGATTACAAAATGTGAAACTCGTAGTAGAAAAATATCATGGTCAGATGGAGATCTGCCATACGGAGAAATCCTTTCAAGTGAAAATATTATTATATATGAAATTAGATGAAAAATAGTAAGGCGATGGTGTCTTACTATTTTTTTCGACCGATTTCGTCTATTTTTGCCACCTCAAGGGGCATTTTTACCATTTATGAAAATTTTGTGATTTTTTAGATTATAGTAGTGCCAAAGTCAGAAAAAAGGAGGGTAGCGGTTATTTTGTAAAGGAATTATAGAAAAAGATTACAAGAGGGAGAAAGAGACTATGAAGAGATTTCGAAAGTCGGCTATAGCCTTAGTACTTGCACTCCTGATGGCACTACAGGGAACAGAGCCTATTTTTGTACAGGCAAAAGAGGCCATTGAGGATGTACAGAAGAATGCAGATTTCTCCAGACCAGAGGCTTTGACGGAAGAGGAAGCAGGGATTACAGATTCCACATCTGGAGAACAAGATAAGAGTCAGCAGTCTGATGCGGACGTACAAAATGAAACGACGCCATCAGAAGATACAGAGACGCAGGAAGAACAGACAACTCCAGCGGAAGAAACAGAAGAAAATCCGCAGGAAAAAGAAGTGGAGTTGAAAGAACCACAGGATTACTATCCGATTCCAGAAGAACCGGAAGGTGAACTGATTGATTATGATGCCATTTCCAAGACTTATAAGACAGGGGACAAGCAGTATACAACCGTTTATGGAGGTTATGTCGGAACTTATAAGAATGAGGATGGAGATACCGAGCTGGTTGATAATACACTTGTAAAACCAGAAGAAGCAGATACTCCGGCATCCGAAGAAGCACAGGAAGCCAGCAGTGTAGTGGCAACTGAAGAAAAGGAAGAGAAAACAGAAGTTTATCAGAACAAGGCAAACGATTATGCTATCCTTCTTCCGGAACAGATGTCAGAAGAGAATGGTGTAACGATTGAAAATGGAAAGACCAGAATCGGGATCATTCCGGTAGATGGAGATTATACACATTCCGTTATTAAAGACAATGCGATCCTTTATAATGAAGTTTACGAGGGCGCAGATGTTCAGTATACAGTACTGGATTCCAGCATTAAGGAAGATATCGTACTTCAGCAGCCAACAGACAGGGAAGTCTATGAATACGAGCTGCAGATTCCGGGGTATCAGGCAGAAGTAAAAGACAATCAGGTCTATATCTATCCGGAAGGGAAGACAATCAAAGATGCGAAGTATCTTCTGGAGACGCCATCAATGGAAGATGCTGCCGGGGAAATCAGTTTCCTGATCACATTGGAACTTCGGGAAGAAGATGGAAAAACAATCCTGACCGTAAAACCAGATAGGGATTGGCTTTCGGCAGAAGAACGTCAGTATCCGGTCAGGATCGATCCGACACCAGTAGAGATTCAGAAGAGTTCCTTTAACATGATCGGTGTGGAAGAGGGAAGTCCTACCAGTCAGATTGGTGACAACAATTATCCGTATGTCGGATTTGATGATGGTATTAAGTCTGGGAACCTTGCAGGATTTGGTACTGCACACCAGAACTGCCGGACTTATATCAAAGTAAATTCAAATTTTAGTCAGATTCCGAAAGATTCCAAAATTGACAGTGCAACATTTGCAGTCAGTCAGAAAACTGCATACAGTGGTGGTGCATCCCAGTTTGGACTTTATCGTGTAGATCAGTCGTGGAACACCTCCATCACATGGAAAACAAAACCAGTAAATCTTACGTTTCAGGATGTACAGAATGCAAGTACCAGCAGGAACAGCTATATCAATTATGACGTCAAAGATCTGGTCAATGACTGGGTGCAGGGAACTCATGCGAATAACGGATTTGCACTGGTAGCCATTGCCGAGGCAAATAACCTTGGAGCTTCTATGCAGTGTGAGGTACTGAATAACAGGGCATCCGTTTATGGACCGAAACTCAGCATCCAGTGGTCACCGGCTGAAGATCCATATCTGCGAGATATGTCACTGGATGAAACAACGATCCTGCTTCGCCCGATGACAGAAAAGAATACAAATGGAAAGCTGAAGTTTGATGCCGTATTTGCAGACGGAATTGCAAAGAGCAAATCTACAGTAGAATATTATCTGCTTCCAGATGAGGAAAATGAAGAACATCACGAAACAGATGCAAAACCATTGTATTCCTATCCAGACAGTACTGAATACAATAAGCAGTTCCCGGAGGCGAATAAGTATTACAGCAAAGATTCCAACTGGCAGAGTGCACTGTATTCAGGGCTGACGAAGGACAAGCTTTATAAGATCAAAGCAAAAGCATCGAAAGAGATTGATGGAAAGCTGGAAACAGGAAAAGAAGTGACCAGTGACAGCTTTGTGATCTATGAAGTGAAGCAGTTTGATACATTCCCGAAGATTGCAAAATATTATGGTGTTCCGCTTAAGAACATTATGAAAGACAATCAGGTTATGGACGCACTGGTAGTCGCAAATAACACGATCTTTATCCGTAACCCACAGACAAATGTTCCATATAGTCCTGCACCGCTTACCGATCAGGATAAGATGCGGATTGACGGAGCATTGATGGGAAGAGGCCTGCACTGTGAATTTGGATTTGAACCAGTCAACTTAAATACTGGTAACTTCTACATGGATCAGTCCGATGCGACGATGAATGAACTGAATGGAGAATTCTCCATTACAAGAAGCTACAATTCCAAAGGAACAGACCAGCATTCCATGTTCGGACGTGGATGGAGCTTTAACTATGACCAGTCACTTTCTCAAATGGAGGACGGAAGTCTTCTGTATATGAGAGGGGACGGAAGTTATCTGATCTTTGATAAGAATGAAGATGGAAGCTACACTACTCCGGATGGTTATGTATATGATTTAAAAGCAGTCAGCTATAAAGATACAGACCATGACTACATCGGATGGGAACTGACAGATGCGGATCAGAGCGTCTGGTCATTTGATAAATATGGAATTTTACGTTATGTAACGGATGTGAATGGATTTAAGACAGTATTAGATTATGACGATGATTATAATCTGAGTAAGATTACAACACCATCCGGAAAAACATTCGGGGTAAAACAGGATAAATTCGGGCATATCAAGGAACTGTCTCTTCCAGATGGTGGAAAAGTTTCTTACAAATATGATGAGCAGGGAAACCTGATATCTGTAACAGACCCGAATGGAACAACAAAAGAATATCAGTATGATGATGACAGCCGTATGACAAGCTGGAAAGATGAGAATGGCAATACGGTTGTAAAGAATACTTACGATAAAGAAGGAAGAGTTGTAGAGCAGACTGATGCAGAAAAAGGAACGGCAACTTTCAAGTACGGAAAGAGTTCTACTACAACAACAGATAACGAAGGAAATAAGACCGTTTATCATTATGATGATCAGTACCGCACAACATCCATTGAATATCCGGATGGAACAACCTGTGAAAAGACTTATAATGCAGAAAATCAACTTGCTTCCGAAACGACAGCAGCCGGAACAAAAACTTACACTTATGATGCATTTGGCAATGTAGCAACGGAGACAAGAGAGGATGGAAAGACAGCCTCTTATACTTATAATGAGCAGAATAAGCTGACCAGTGCAACTGGATATAACGGAGCAACGGTTACTTACAGTTATGACGGTAATGGAAATATGGTCACATCTACAAAACCGGATGGAACAGCCATTACCTATACTTACGATGACAAACATCGTATGGTATCCCAGACAGACGGCAGAGGTGTCACAACAACGTATTCGTATGACGGGCCGAACATGACCGGATATGTGGATGAAAATGGAGCAGCATGGGGATTCACGTATGACGCGATGAATCGTGCAGTTACCATGACAGATCCACTTGGAAATGTAACCTCGAACAGTTACGATGCGAATGGTAATCTGACTTCTAAGA
>NZ_JBBMEK010000168.1:0-7357 GCF_040096555.1 Coprococcus intestinihominis
TTTCACTGACAATTATCCTAACACACAGGGTTATTTACATTCTATGAATTAGATTATACCATTTCTGAATAACACTATGTGGCTTTTATGTTCATTTAAACTATGATTTTTTTTCATAATTCAAATTTTAGAAAAGCAAAGCCCGAAAGCTCTGCCCTTCTCTCTGTTTTACTTGTCCTCTAAATATTTCGGCCATTCTTACTCAGATAAAGATTCATAAACAGATTCGATTTCTGTCTCCGTACTGCTCTCCGACTCTGTCGACTGCATCGCAGCTTTCTGCTTGGCTACTGCAGCATCCACCTGACGCTGACGCACTTCAGCAATCTTGCCGTCAGGAACGACATAGCATAAAAGAACAAATCCAATCGCACCGACGGCGAAGCGGATATTCCTGTTCATTGGTTCTTTCCCCATCTTCTCTAATACTATATCCGGGAATGGTGTGATAAAGACCGCCAAAAACGCACTGAGGATTGCCGGAAGAATCATCTTCATGGAAATACTGGCTATAAGGAAACTGCAAAGTACAAATTCAACCAGTATAAAGAAAAAATTAACACCTTTTTTCTTCTCATTCTTTGTGTCGTTTTTTGCATTCATGGTGCTGTTCTTACTCATTCTACTTTTTCTCCTATCAGTCCTTAATTCTCTGTCGTAGCACAAAAACTAAGCTTCGATATTCACACTCTTCAAATAATCAATAACTTTTCCAATTGTTGTCAGGTTCTCCAACTCTTCCGCAGGAATTTCAATATTGTATTCTTCTTCAAGATTTGTTACAAGTTCAAATAAATCCAGAGAATCCGCACCAAGATCTTCTTTAAAAGACGTGGCCTCTGTGATCTCATCCTCATTCACACCAAGTTCTTCTGCTAAAAGTGCCTTAATCTTCTCTAACATCTTCATTCTCCTTTATCAATGATATTTATTGTTTGAGCGTTGAATCCTGCAATACGGTCGCTATACCATCCAATGCAGTCTGCTCATCTGGACCGTCACATTCAACACTGACAATATCCCCGCATTGAATACCGCTGGCAACAAGATTCAGGATACTGGCTGTATTAATCACATGGTACCCGAATATGATCCTTGAATCTGCCTTAAAACCATTCGCTGTATGCGAAATAATTCCTGCCGGTCTGATATGCATCCCACAAGGAATTGCAACCTTAACCTTCCTTTCAACCATATTCAATCATCCCTCCGTACAAATAGGATAGTCTATCTTCACTCCTATCAAAATAAAAACCTACTGTATATAAAAAATATACAACAGATTTATTATACCATCTTTTTCAGTTAAAAACATCTTATTTTTCAAAAAAATTACAAAAGAATTGAATATTATCAGCTCTTTTTTATGAAAGATGTCCTGCATTTCGGGCATGTAATACGGATCTTCCCTTTTCCCTTAGGGATGCGGATCTTCTGCTTGCACTGAGGACACGTATAAATATGAAAATTCCTGCGCTGAGCAGCATAATATTTCTGTTTGCAGAACTTGTTCAAAATCATATCTTTCTTCTGCAAAAACTTCATATTCTCCTCATATCGCTTATTGATATTCCGGGAAAATACTCTGACATAAGCGAGAATCAGCAGTACCAATGTCAATGTATAAAACAATGACTGCCGCGTAATGATCTCAAGCACCATACTGATAATTGCCACTATAAAAATAAATTGATTCAGCTGGTCATTGCCATAGCGACCGGCCATGAATCGCTGCATACGTTCTTTCATGAAATACCTTCTTTCATTATCATTCTCCTGCACACCTTATCACAGATATAAAACATTGCTTATTTGCTATACTACCGCAAAATAGCTCCCAGGTCAATGAAAGAAATCTATAATATTTATAAACAAAGTATAACCTATCCCATCCGCTAAGAATCCGCGTAAAAAAGGGCTGATACCAAAGTATCAGCCCAAGAAAAATCAATCAACAGATTATTTGTTTTTCTTGAATTCTTCAATCATGATGTCGAGAACTTCCATAGCACCGCCAACGATACCTACATCTGCAACATCAAAGATTGGAGCATCTTCATCTTTGTTGACAGCAACAATATAACCGGAACCGATCATACCGGATACATGCTGTGTAGCACCGGAAATACCAAATGCAAAGTATACCTTTGGTGCTACGATCTTACCTGACTGGCCAACCTGATGTGCACGGCTGATCCAACCAGATTCCATAGCAGGTCTTGTACAACCAACAACACCACCAAGGATATCTGCCAGTTCCTGTAATTTGTCGAAGTTTTCTTTGCTGCCCATACCACGGCCACCTGCAACGATAACTTCTGCTTCTTCCAGGTTAACGGATTCAGCGATTTCTTTTACAGTTTCTTTGATCTGAAGTTTAATCTGATCATCAGCAACTGTGATTGCTTTCTTAGCGATATCACCAGCTTTGCCAGCTTCTGGCTCAAGCTTAGCTACAGAACCGCCACGGATAGAAGCAACCTGAGGTCTAACGCTGTCAATAACAACATCTGTCAGAATATTGCCACCGTATGCAGGTACTGTAAATACAACATTACCAGCTGCATCTAATTTAACAGCTGTTGCGTCACAAACTGAACCTGTAGCCAGTTTAGCAGCAATTCTAGGAACTAAATCTTTACCTTTGCCTGTAGCGCCTGTAAAGATAGCAGCAGGTTTAACTTCTGCAGCGATCTGAGCTACAGCATCTGCAACTGCATCTGCATTGTAACCTTCAAACTGAGCACCTTCAATAACGATTGCGCTGTCTGCGCCATATTCAATTGCTGTCTTTGCAGCATTTTCACAAACTGTAACAGCAATAACCTTGCCGCCATTTACTACTGATTTAGCAGCAGCAATATTTTCAAGGCTGACATTAACCGGTTTGCCTTCGTCAAGCTCTAATACAACAAGAATGTCTTTATATTCTGCGAAATCCATTGTAATTCCTCCTTAAATTAAAGTACTTTTGCTTCTGCAATCATAGCAAGCGCACGCATTGTAGAATCAGCAACAGTTTCTTCCTGAATCTTAACACCAGCCTGTTTCTTAGGTGGCTCGTATAATTTAAGGACTTTTGTCAGAGAGCCTGCTTCGCCAATCTTAGCTGCATCTACTGCTAAATCCGCAGCTGTCACTTCATTGATTGTAGCTTTTCTTGCAGCCATCTTTGTCTTAATTGTTGGGTATCTTGGATCGTAATCTGGTTTCTGAATTGTTACAACACATGGTGTAGTCATTTCAATTACATTGTAGCCAGTTTCTGTTTCCTGTTTAACAGTAACGCCGCCTTCAGCAGGGTCAACAGCAATAACATCTGTTGCAACACCAACGCCGAGTTCTGAAGCGAGCTGAACACCAACCATACCTTTAGAGAAATCTGTAGCTTCTTTACCACAGAATACAATATCAAATTTAGCGCCATTGATTTCTTCAATCTTAGCTACTGCCTTTGAAAGGATATAAGCCTTAGCTGTTGTATCGGAACCTGCGAAAGAAGCATCCTTAATCAGGAAAGCTTTGCCGGCACCAACAGCAAGACATGCTCTTAAAGCAGCTGTTGCATCGTCGTCACCGATTGTAGCGACTGTAACATTACCGCCATTGTCCTCGATATATCTTTTAGCCATTTCCAGTGCATATGTATCAAATGCATTAACAACAGCTTCAACACCATCAAGTTTTGGTGCGCCTGTTGCAGGATCAAGCTTAATTTCAACGGAATCATCTGGAACCTGTTTAATCAAAACTAATATTTCCATAATTGTTATCCACTCCTCATTCTTTATAGCACAACTGGTGTGTAGTTGCCTGCACACCAGCCATGTGAAAATCTTATATTTTTCCTAAATGAATCTTAATCACAGGAATCCTCAGAATTTATCTTTTAATTGACAGGTATTAGGCCTGAAAATTATTTTGTAGCACCTAACCAGCCAGCGATAACCATACGCTGAACTTCACTTGTACCTTCATAAATTTCTGTGATCTTAGCATCACGCATATGACGCTCGAATGGATATTCACGAGAGTAACCATTACCACCAACGAGCTGTACACAACGACGAGCTACATCTGAAGCTGTTTCAGAAGCAACTAACTTAGCCATAGCTGCTAAGTGGCTGTGTGGTTCGCCATCCTGTTTAGCCTGAGCTGCACGGTAAACAAGCAGACGAGCTGCATCTACTTTAGCCTGCATATCAGCTAACTGGAACTGTGTATTCTGGAATTTCCAGATTGGTTTGCCAAACTGTACACGTTCTTTTGTATAAGCAACAGTTTCGTTGATTGCACCCTGAGCAATACCGATAGCCTGAGCAGCGATACCGATACGACCACCATCAAGTGTTGTCATAGCAATCTTGAAGCCTTTACCCTGTTCGCCAAGAAGGTTTTCCTTAGGAACGATACAGTTATCGAAGTACAGTGAGCATGTTGATGAGCCACGGATACCCATCTTCATTTCATGACCCTGAACTGAGAAGCCCTCGAAACCTTTTTCGATGATGAATGCGGAGATATCTTTGTTTGTGTATGGTTTTTCTTTGTAGTCATCTCTGTAAACCATAGCGAATACTACGAAGATATCAGCATACTGAGCGTTTGTGATGAATACCTTGGAACCGTTAAGTACCCAATGATCACCTTCATCTTTAGCAACTGTCTTCTGCATAGCAGCATCTGTACCAGCACCTGGCTCTGTTAAACCGAAAGCACCTAACTTCTCACCTGAAGCAAGAGCTGTAAGGTATTTCTGTTTCTGTTCTTCTGTACCGTATTTGTAAATAGGCCAGCTGCAAAGAGACTCATGAGCGGATAATACAACAGATGTTGTAGCACAATGAACAGCCAGTTCCTCGCAAACTGCGATGTAAGAAAGGTAGCTAAGGCCAGCACCGCCGTATTCTTCTGGGAAATACATACCCATCATACCCATTTCAGCAAGACCATTACGTGCTTCCATAGGGAATTTTTCTTCCTCATCAATTTCATGAGCTCTTGGAGCTACTTCCTTGACTGCATAGTCGTGTAACATGTCGAGAATTTCCTGTTCTTCTTCATTAAAGTGAAAATTCATTACTATCCCTCCTAATGATTTAAAAGTAATTTATTTGTTATGTATATAAGTTGCCTCAACTGCCTTAATACGCGCAGAATTATGTAAAAGTATTAACGCTTTCTTATAATCTACACTCAATATATAATAATTACAGTTTGTAGCAAACTTTACCAGGGTTAAGAATCATCTTAGGGTCAAAGACTCTCTTGATGTCTTCCATGAGTTTCATCTGTGTTGGTCCAACAGATTTAGCAAGGTAATCAAGTTTACCGGAACCAATTGCATGTTCACCGGATACAAGACCGCCTACTCTTGTAGCTTCAGCATAGATATCATCAAAGAATTCATCTGCTTTAGCCTTGAAATCTGCAACAGAAATCTTATCATCACCAATGATGTAGATATGAAGGTTACCATCGCCTGCATGACCGAAGGATTCGATTCTAAGACCGAATTTCTCGCCTACGCCATATACATATTCAACGTATGGAGCAATCTTGTCCAGAGGAACAACAACGTCACATTCGTCGAGCATTTCGAGACCATCTTTCCAGTTTGTCTCAGCTTTGATAGCTTCCAGGAATGAGCTTCTTGCAGCCCATGCATCTTTGATCTTTGCTGGTGTATCAGCAACAAGAACATCGATTGCGTCAGCTTCAAGAGCGATTTCAGAAGCTTCTTCAATAATATTATCAAGTTCATCCTTTGTCTTGCCATCAAATGTAACAAGCAGATAAGCGCCAGCTTCTACGCCATCAATCTTCTGTGGATATACACTCTTGCCGATATATCTTTCAGAAGCCTGAACGATAGCTTTCTCCATGAATTCAAGTGCCTGAGGATCCAGACCGTTCTTCTTAAACTGAGGAACTGTACCAATACAATCTTCCAATGTTTCAAAAGGAATAACCAAGCTGATAACTTCCTTAGGGGCTGGGATAATCTTTAATGTCAGTTCTGTGATGATACCTAATGTACCTTCGGAACCAATCATAAGGTTCAACAGGGAGTAACCTGAAGATGTCTTGGATACTGTACTACCAAAACGTGTAACTTCACCTGTTGGTAAAACAACTTCCATAGCGCGAACATAATCTCTTGTAGCGCCGTATTTACATGCTCTCATACCACCGGCATTAGTAGAAACGTTACCACCTAATGTAGCAAACTTTTCGCCTGGATCTGGTGGGTACATAAGGCCTTTGCTTACGCAGTCTTCAGCAAGGTCATTCAGAAGGACACCACACTGAACCTTAACTACGAAGTTGTTCAGGTCATATTCAAGAATCTTGTTCATCTTAGTTGTATTAATAACAATACCACCGGCGATTGGAACACAGGCACCTACAAGGCCTGTACCTGCACCTCTGGCTGTTACAGGAATGTTGTTATCATAAGCAATCTTCATTGTAGCTGCAATCTCTTCTGTAGAAGCTGCATCAACTACTAATTCAGGCATTGCCTTACCATAAATAGACATCTCGTCGTGAGAAAAGTCTTCGTTGATATCTGCGCCTGTATACACTCTGTTAGGAGCAACAACAGCTTTGATCTGCTCAACGATTTCCGGAGTCACTTTGCTATACTCACTCATTTTTACTTCCTCCTACTTTATTAAAATGGGCACAAGATTTTGTACCATTGGCCCTACCACTTACGTCTATTATTATAGAATATTATTCCAGATTTGTCTAGTGAATTTTATTAATTTTGTCCTCCTTTTTGTGATTTTATATTCCTATTCCATATAATTTACACATTTCTTACTTATCAATTGCTGTGAACATGTCGGTTTCACTATACTTTTTGAAAGATTCCTTCATCTAAGGTGACGAAGCGATTTTATCCGTCAATATATTCATAAATATACTCAAAATGAACTTTCAATGCCTGCATCCCCTTCTCCATGTTCTTCTCCCTAAGTGCTTCCACCATTTCCCTGTGGGCCGCCATCAAACCTTCACTGTTGCTTCCGTCACTCAGAATCTTGGCTCGCATATCCTTAATGAAGACATCCATGACTGCTGTCAGTGCCTGAAGATTGTCAATAATAAACCGATTCCCTGATGCAGCTGTAATTGTATAATGAATCTTCTTGTCATAATAAGCCTTCATATCTTCTTCCGGTGTTTTCTCAAGCATGGACATATAATACTCAATGTCCGCCAGTTGCTTTTGGGAGATATGTTCCATAGCCAATGCCAGTGCCTGTGTCTCCAATGCATATCGAAATTCACTGATTTCTCTGAATGTTCCCTCCTCAAGGATAAACATCAGCGTCATCACCTCAATCAG
>NZ_JBBMEK010000169.1:0-7286 GCF_040096555.1 Coprococcus intestinihominis
CTATGTGTCCGGTGTGGCCAATGATACGGAAAGCCAGGTGCTGACTGCATTTGTCAAGCAGTACTATGCTTCATCCCCTTTCGTTCCGTCTACATTAATGCTGCAGTATCCCTTAGATGACAGGGAGGTTATTCTGGAATGGCTGTCAGGGTGCAAAGGGCACAAGGTGCGTGAAGTGGTGCCGCAGCGCGGACAGAAAGAGCGTCTGGTGGAGCTGGCGGCTGAGAATGCGAGAAACGTGCTGACAAAGGACAGAGAGAAAATACGACTGGAAGAGGCAAGAACAACCGGTGCTGTGCGGGATCTGGCAGAGATGCTCGGTCTTCCGGCAGGTATCCGAAGGATGGAAGCCTTTGATATTTCCAATATCAGCGGTGTAGAGACTGTTGGCTCCATGATCGTATATGAAAACGGCAAGCCGAAGCGAAATGCTTACCGCAAGTTCAAAATCCGGACAGTCAAAGGACAGGACGATTACCGCTGTATGGAAGAGGTTTTGACAAGGCGTTTTCAGCATGGACTGGAAGAGACTGTGAGCGGGGAAGAAGGAAAGTTTTCGGATTTCCCGGATGTATTGATGATGGATGGTGGCAAAGGGCAGGTCAATGTGGCTTTAAAAGTGCTCAATCAGCTGCATCTGAAGATCCCTGTCTGTGGTATGGTCAAGGATGATCACCATCGGACACGAGGTCTTTATTATCAGCAGGTGGAACTTCCCATCGACACGCATTCTGAAATGTTCAAATTAATTACAAGAATGCAGGATGAAGCACATCGTTTTGCCATAGAATATCACAGACAGTTAAGAAGCAAGACCCAGGTACGTTCAGTGCTGGATGAGATTCCGGGCATCGGACCGGCCAGAAGAAAGGCACTGATGAAGTATTTCGGCAGTATAGAGAAAATACGTGAGGCGGATGAGGAAGAACTGATGAAAGCCGAAAGTATGAATGCGGGAAGTGCCAGAGCAGTTTATGCGTATTTTCATTGATGAAAATATAAAGATATGTTAAAATGAAGCGAAGATTGAAAAGAGACGGTCATTTGGACAGGAGTGGAGAGATAGAATGTACAATACCAGCAAAGGAAATTACAGTGTAAAACTGAACAAAGTCATTGAGAAGTTTAATTTGAAGAATCTGACACCTGAAGTGGATACAAAGAAGATCGTGATCAGACAGACAGATGTCAATCGTCCGGCCCTGCAGTTTGCGGGTTACTTTGAATATTTTGACTACAGCCGCATTCAGCTGATCGGCAAGGTAGAGTATTCTTATCTGAAGATGCATGATGATGATTATATCCGTGAGATGACAGAGAAGATTTTCAAAGCAGGTATCCCATGTATGATTTTCTGCCGTGGACTTGAGCCGCGTCCGCTTTTTATGGAGCTGGGCAATAAATACGGGGTTCCCGTGCTGGCTACAGATGACGGCACATCATCCTTTTTCTCAGAATTGAACCGTTTCCT
This sequence comes from Coprococcus intestinihominis, assembly GCF_040096555.1. Classification (NCBI taxonomy): domain Bacteria; kingdom Bacillati; phylum Bacillota; class Clostridia; order Lachnospirales; family Lachnospiraceae; genus Coprococcus; species Coprococcus intestinihominis. The sequence continues at coordinate 1,472 of NZ_JBBMEK010000169.1, forward strand.
GAAGATAGAGCTGGCACCGAGAATTTCCATCCATGGAGTTTTAGTGGATGTGTTTGGTGAGGGTGTTCTGATTACCGGTGAAAGCGGTATCGGTAAGAGTGAGGCAGCGCTGGAACTGGTTAAGCGCGGTCATCGTCTTGTATCCGATGATGTTGTTGAGATCAAGAAGACGAATAACGATGAGCTGATTGGCACAGCACCGGACATCACAAGATATTTTATTGAACTGCGCGGTATCGGTATTATTGATGTTAAGACGCTGTACGGTGTTCAGAGCGTTGAAGAAAGCCAGAGCATCAGTTTGATCATCAAACTGGAAGAGTGGGATCGTGAGCGTGAATATGACCGACTGGGTCTGGAAGAACAGTATGAAGAAATCCTTGGCAATAAAGTTGTCTGCCATTCGATTCCAATCCGTCCGGGGCGTAATCTGGCTATCATCGTAGAAACAGCAGCCATCAACCACAGACAGAAACAGATGGGTTATAATGCAGCACATGAATTGTATCGCCGTGTGACGGGCAACCTTCAGAAGAAACGTGAGGAAGACTAATGGATCAATTTTGTTTTGGTGTGGATCTCGGCGGTACCACTGTCAAGATCGGTTTATTTACAGTAGACGGAATGCTTCAGGAGAAATGGGAGATTCCGACAAGAACAGAGAATCAGGGCGCTGCTATTCTCAGTGATATTGCAGCGTCCATACAGAATAAGGTGGATGTACGTCATCTGACGAAGGAACAGGTGACAGGCATCGGTATTGGCGTTCCGGGACCGGTTCTGAATGAGAATAGGGTTCAGGGCTGCGTGAATCTCGGATGGGGGAATGTCTGCGTAGCAGACGAATTATCAGCATTGACAGGAATGAAGGTTAAAGCTGCGAACGATGCCAATGTAGCAGCCCTTGGAGAACAGTGGCAGGGCGGCGGCAAAGGCTATCAGAATATTGTGATGTTCACACTGGGAACGGGTGTCGGCGGCGGCATTATCCAGAATGGACAGATTGTATCAGGCGCCAATGGTGCAGCCGGTGAGATCGGACATATGGTGATCACAGAACCGGAGAATGTTGTGGGAACCTGCGGATGCGGCCATCAGGGCTGCCTTGAACAGATCGCTTCTGCGACAGGCATTGTCAATCTGGCAAAGAGACAATTGACAGAGTGTGATGAAGCAAGTATTTTGAGACAGTATGCCCCGCTGACAGCCAAGGATGTCCTGGATGCAGCTAAGGCAGGAGATGCCCTTGCATGCCGGGTGGCAGAGCAGATGATGCAGGCTCTGGGCCGTGCGGCAGCTTATATTGCCTGTGTCATGAATCCGGATGTATTTGTTATTGGCGGCGGTGTATCAAGGGCCGGTGAATATTTGACGGAAGGCATTCGGCGTTATTATCAGCAGTATGCGTTTCATGCATCTGCAGAGACGCCGTTTGTATTGGCATCATTGGGCAATGATGCGGGGATGACCGGTGCAGCAGGCATGGTCTGCAATTTTTAGAATGAATCATGATCAATCGATTGAAATAAAAGGATAAGAGGTTTATATGGATTTTTATCATAGATTATTGGAGGCAGCAGGCTCAGACCACGTTTTGAGAGATGAGCCTATGGCTGTGCATACCACATTCCGCATTGGTGGTCCGGCAGATTATTTTGTTGAACCAGCGGATGCATCTGCCCTGGCAAAGGGAATCGCTTTATGTCGTGAAGTGGATGTGGACTACTTTGTGACAGGTAACGGCAGCAATCTTCTGGTGGGAGACGGTGGCTACAGAGGTGTGATCTTTCATATTTGCCATACAATGGATCATATACAGTATGAAGAGCAGGAAGGAGAATTACTGGTTGAGGCAGGGGCAGGCGTGATGCTTTCCGGGCTGGCACGTCAGGTTTCTTCTATGGGATATACCGGTTTTGAATACGCTACCGGCATACCCGGAACACTTGGCGGCGGTGTTACCATGAATGCAGGTGCCTATGGCGGAGAGATCAGCGACAATATATTGTGGGCTGAACTGATGGATGAAACCGGTGCCATTCTGAAACTGGAGAAGGAACATCTGAAACTTTCTTATCGGCACAGTGTGATGATGGAGCATCCGTTAGTTGTTCTGAGAGCAGGTTTTTCCTTTAAGAAAGGTGATGCTGCGGCCATTTCAGACAGAGTCACGGAACTGTCACGCTTAAGAAGAGAGAAGCAGCCGTTGGAATATCCGAGTGCAGGCAGCACATTTAAACGGCCGGAGGGCTATTTTGCCGGCAAGCTGATCCAGGACTGCGGTTTAAAAGGCTTTCGTGTCGGCGATGCGGTTGTATCTGAGAAGCACAGTGGTTTTGTTATCAATGCAGGGCAGGCAACGGCGGCAGATGTGATGGCATTGATCCGTTATGTCCAACAGGAAGTGGAAGAGAAATTCCATGTCAGGATAGAGCCGGAAGTCAGACTGTTGGGAGAGTTTTAACCGAGGTGATAAGATGCGTTTTGTAATTGTAACGGGAATGTCGGGAGCTGGAAAGAGTTCAGTATTGAAGATGCTTGAAGATGCCGGGTACTTTTGTGTGGATAACCTTCCGGTGCCGTTGGTCTTGAAGTTTGCGGAGATCAGTTGGCATGAGGAGAATATGATGTCGAAAGTGGCACTGGGCATTGATATCCGAAGCAGAAATCATCTGAATATGTTGGAGGATGTTCTGAAATCGGTGCGTGATGAAGGCTATGATTATGAAATCCTTTTTATGGACTGCAAAGATGACAAACTGATTAAGCGCTATAAAGAGACAAGAAGAAATCATCCGTTGGCCGCAGGCGGAAGAATCGAGACAGCCATTGCTGAGGAGAGACAGCGCTTAAGTTTCCTGAAGAAACAGTCCGATTACATCATTGATACAAGCAACCTTCTGATTCGCGATCTGAAAAAGGAAATTCAGCATATTTTCGTTGAGGATAAGGATTACAGCAATTTCTATATTACATTGCTGTCATTTGGATTCAAATACGGCATTCCGGCGGATGCGGATCTTGTGTTCGATGTACGCTTCCTGCCGAATCCTTATTATGTGGATGAATTGAAGCATCAGACAGGCAATGACAAACCGGTGTATGACTATGTCATGAAATCAGAAGATGCCGGTATATTCCTGAAACAGTTGTATGATATGCTTGTTTTTCTGATCCCGCGTTATATTGCAGAGGGAAAGAACCAGCTTGTGGTGGCCATCGGCTGTACCGGCGGCAAGCATCGATCGGTGACAATAACCAATGCTTTGTACGAGAAAATGAAAGATCTGGAATACAGTTTCAAAGCAGAACACAGGGATGTAGACAGAGATGGACAGCATAAGAGCAGTCAGGTGAGGTAAGGCTATGTCTTTTTCCAGCAAAGTCAAAGAAGAACTTTCAAAAGAGTGCAATAGTCCGCGCCATTGCTGCATTGCGGAAACGGCGGCAATTATCAGTATGTGCGGCAAGGTGATTTTTGATGAAAAAGATCACGTTCGAATAGAAATTCATACAGAAAATGTAACCGTTGCAAGAAAGTACTTTACATTATTGAAAAAAACATATAATATAAATACGGATGTCTCAATCCGGCATAGTTCCGGTTTGAATAAGAACCGGTCCTATATTTTGTCTGTGAATGACGATGAAACAGCGAGAAAGATACTTATGACATGCAGGCTGATGAAGCCGTTTGGCGTGATTGAGGAAGATTTTTCCATATCAGACAGTTTGATTATTCAGAGAGAATGTTGCAAACGGGCATTTATCCGGGGCGCATTTCTGGCGGCAGGATCAGTCAGCGATCCGGTGAAGACCTATCATTTTGAGATTGTTTGCCTGAGTGAGGCAAAGGCGAAACAACTGCAGATGATTATGGAGACATTCAATATCAATGCAAGGGTCATCAAGAGAAGAAAGTATTTTGTTGTCTATGTAAAGGACAGCTCGCAGGTCGTTGATCTGCTGAATATTATGGGTGCCTATAATGCGTTGATGGATATGGAGAATGTGCGCATTGTCAAGGATATGCGCAACAACGTCAATCGTAAGGTTAACTGTGAAACAGCGAATATCAATAAGACTGTTTCAGCAGCTGTGAAACAGATTGAAGATATCAGATTCATTCAGATGTCGTCGGCTTTTGACGAATTACCGGAATCTCTCCAGGAGATGGCAGAATTGAGGGTTCGCTATCCTGAGGCGACACTGGCCGAGCTCGGACAGTTGTTGGACACACCGGTTGGAAAGTCAGGTGTCAATCACCGATTGAAGAAGATCAGTCTTTTTGCTGATGAACTTCGGGAACGACATCATCAATAGAGGTATTATCGAAAGGCGAGGTATATTTTATGATTTCAAAGAACATTACAATCAATATTCCTACAGATATGGAAGCGCGTCCTGTGGCTTTACTTGTACAGGTTGCAAGCCAGTTTGAAAGCAATATTTACGTAGAAGTTGAAGATAAAAAGGTGAATGCAAAGAGCATTATGGGTATGATGACACTTTCTATTGCGCCGGGTGAAGAAGTGACGATCATCACGAAAGGTGTCGATGAAGAAGAAGCGATGAACAAGATCGAAGAATACCTGACAACATCGAAATAAACATATTTTATTATATAAACATATTTTATTATAAAGATCGACAGGAAAGAGGCTGTTGTAAAACCGGTTCTCAAGCACAGCAGTATTGTGCGGGTGCTCGTTTTACAGCAGTCCTTTTTCGTGTCATGAAGATGAGTATGACCGCGAAAAAAACAGCTGCTTCGCGGTTGGGTGATAGACTATCAAGAGAAAGGAGAGTACGCATGGATTTTACACATTTGCACGTTCATACAGAATACAGTCTGTTGGATGGCTCCAATAAAATCAAAGAACTGATCGCCAGAGTCAAGGAACTTGGCATGGACAGTGTGGCCATCACAGATCACGGTGTTATGTATGGTGTGATTGATTTTTATAAGGAAGCACAGAAGCAGGGCATTCATCCGGTCATCGGCTGTGAGGTTTATGTGGCACCGGGTTCACGTTTTGACAAAAGCGGCAATATGAGCAGCAACAGATATCACCATCTGGTATTGCTTGCGGAGAATGATACCGGTTATCATAATCTGATGAAAATTGTATCCAAAGGTTTTACGGAAGGCTTTTATTATAAGCCCCGTGTAGATAAAGAACTTTTAAAAGAATATCATGAAGGCATCATTGCTCTCAGTGCCTGCCTGGCCGGAGAGATTCCAGATGCATTGAGAAAAGGCCTGTATCAAACGGCTTTGAATGCAGCACAGGAAATGTCAGAAATCTTCGGTGAAGATCATTTTTATCTGGAATTGCAGGATCATGGCATTCCGGATCAGAAAACGGTGAATCAGGGACTGCTTCGGCTGGCGAAAGATACAGGCCTTGAATTGGTGGCAACCAATGATATTCATTACACATTGGCCGAAGATGCTCAGGCGCATGACGTATTGCTGTGCATCCAGACAGGCAAGAAAGTGGCGGATACGGATAGAATGCGTTATGAGGGCGGTCAGTATTATGTCAAATCACCGGAAGAGATGGCATCGCTGTTCCCTTATGCCCGTGAGGCTATCGAGAATACGCACAAAATTGCCATGCGATGCCATGTGGATATCGAGTTCGGTCATTACAAACTGCCGGAATTTCCTGTGCCGGAAGGGTACGATTCATGGGAATATCTGCAGAAACTTGTCTGGGACGGTTTTTATGAAAGATATCCGCAGGCGGATGAGAAGCTCAAAGAGCGTGTCAGCTATGAATTAAATACCATCAAAACCATGGGATTCGTG
>NZ_JBBMEK010000170.1:0-7243 GCF_040096555.1 Coprococcus intestinihominis
TCATGATCATAGTCTGCCATCTGCATGATATTTTCTGTACACTGTTTCAAACCCAGATACTGATTGGCAATTTTTTTATAAAACAAACGGTCTGAACGAAATGTCTCATCCGGAGCCAATGCTTCCTCTTCAATATAGTTCTGCAAAATACCGTAACTTTCTTCATCAATGGCCAGTGTATCCAACCGGTCCATCACCAGCTTCATTCTTCTGTCGGCTTTCTGCCACAATGTCCAGTCAATTTTACTTCCGTTTTTCAACACTTCCGTTTCAAGTGCAGATAATTTACCCACATCATGATACTGTTCCTGCAATGCCATAAGCTGTTCCAACTGTTCAGGCAAATTCTCCGCTGTAACCTGTTCCGGATCTTTGGCATATTTCCTCAACATTCTCAAAACACCTGAACGCTGCATACGCGCCAATCTGCCATCGCCATTTCCGGCTATCTGCAGTTTTTTCTTCTCATACGCCAAGTCCTCAGAGAAAATTTCCCTGTCGTAAAGACTGTCAACGGTTCTCAAAACTTCCTGTATAGCCGCAGTCTTCTCATATGCCTGCTCAATATCTTCAAAAGAATGATCTTTATCCAGAAGTTCTGCCATATATTCCGGATAGATCACTGCATGAGACAAAATATCTGCCAGTGAAATATACACTTTGAAGTTCACAGTGTCACAGTCAGCAATCCCAACCTTCTGCTTCATGCCGGCCACATCTTCACGAAGATGCGCCATACAACTGAACCACTGCTGCATTTCCTGACGCAGCTGCTGTTTCTCATGCCGTTTAAATTCTTTTGTACGAATCTGCTGCAACGGATGCTGGGACGGAATTGTCCCAAGAGAAGCCACGGTATGTTTCAGAATTTCCAATTGCCGTTCCCAGTCCGCCAGGTCTTCCTCCGATGCAAGCATTGCCGTCGGAATATCAAAATGAACGCTGTCCGGTGCATCCTGATATTTTTCAAGGATTCTCATTAACTCATACAGCGATTTGCCACACTTTGCAGGGATATGCAGTCTCTCAATCAATGTCCGGATCATTTTGCGTTTCTCCATCAACTGATCTGCAGTCCGTGCATACAACGGCACATTTTTCTCATCCGCCAGTTTCAGTGTCTTTGCGAACTGATTCAGCACATGAGATTTGCTGGCTTTTTTGGCATGCAGTTCCAGACAAAACGGTCCAAGTCCGATGTCCTGGAGCCGACTCTGAACAACTTCCAACGCCGGCATTTTCTTTGCAAGAAACAATACCGTTTTCCCCTGATAAAGGGCATTGGCAATCATATTGGTAATCGTCTGGGATTTGCCGGTTCCGGGCGGTCCATGCATCACAAAGCTTTCTCCCCGGGAGGCTGCTTCAATAGCAGTCAACTGAGAGCCATCTGCGCTGACCGGTGTCACCAGCTCGTCCGGTCGAATTTCCCTGTCAAGCTGTGCCCTGCTCATAAAAACATGCTCCGGTTTCCACAGCAGATGACCATTCACCAAACTGCCCACCAATGGCTGCGCTGCAAATTGATCACCATGGTCATGCAAATCCTTCCACAGCATATACTGTCCAAAGGAAAAGATGCCGATCATGGCTCTCTCTTCCACATCCCAGCCCTTTTTCAGTTTTATTGCTTCCCGTACTGTCTTAAACAGAGCCTTATACGCTGTTTTTCCTTCATCATCCATCGGCACCGTATCCAGATGCGTCAAATCGATGCCATATTTCTGTTTGAGCATCTCAAACAGTGTAATATTCATCTGCCACTCATCATCCCGGATAGTCAATGTATAATCCGTATCCGCACGCCCACGCTCAAGGGACACCGGAATCAATACCAGTGGTGCATAACGGTCCGCCGTTTCATCTTTCTGACGCCATTTCAGAAAACCAACCGCCAGATACAGAACATTTGCGCCGCTTTCTTCCATAAAGGTATGGGCCTGACGATATAAATATTTCACATAGGAAGCATAGGTCTCCCGATTCAAAAATACACGAATACGCCCGCTGTGCAGTTCCCCTTCTGTCAGAGATTGAAACTGCTGACTCAACCGGTTTTGCTCATCCGGTTCTGTCACCTGCTTTCTTTTCAATGCCAGTTCATCCGGTGCTTCAAGGATTCGGAAGCATCTGCCCTCCTGAAGGCCTGCTGTCAAAGCAGCCATCTGAGGCATCGTTCCCATCACCGTCAGCTGTTTACCTTTAAAGGAAGTACTCAGCAAAGTGTTTCGAAGTGTCATATCCAGAATCTTGCGTTCCCAATAATCCATCTTCGTCATTGTATGATCTTCTTCAGGAAGAATATCCAGATCATCCTCTTCATAAAAAGCATCACTATCCACCGCTTCTGTTCCCTGACCCGGCAGTTTTCCACCATTTTCCTCAGACATATCATCATGAATCTCTTTCAGCGGCATCGGCCGGATACCGCCCTGTCGGGCCCGCTTAATATCCACCACATATTCAAATCTGGCAAAGTGTTTATCCGTACAATTCATCGCCGATGTAAAGGATGTATTGCCGGCATAGTTGTCCATCAGTGTACATTCCACCATGGCCAGTTCTCCCAGTTTATTGTAAGAACGGCTTTCTACACTGGCCCGGTCATCAATAACAGTCTTTTCAAAGGAAGCATCTTTCAGCCAGCATCCCGCAACTGCATGTCCATGCAGGATCATCACCAGGGGATTCAGACTGGCTGCTTCCAGACAGGACGCATACAAAACAGCCATATCAATGCAGCATCCCAGCTTATTCGCCAATGTAAATCCCGGCATACGTACACGCTGGCCACGATCCCAGTTAGCCGGCGGATAACAGTAACTGATCTGTTCTTCCTGAATGACTTCAAAAATGACCTGCATCTGACGCAGCACTTCCTGTTTACTGCCATATCCGCTGAATGCAATCCCCTCCTGAACGCCCAGGCGCTTGCCTGCCTTTGCAAGAATTTCCAATACTCTTCGGTCATTTGGTGTCACAAAAGTTGCAAGCAGTTCCGGATGATCATTGGACAACCACTGGTCATAGGGCAGCACTGTTAAGGGAAACGCCTCTTTGTAAACGGCCTCACTCTGACCATCCGCCGGCATCAGTTCCACAATAATATTGCCCTCCAGTTTCTCATTGTAGCTCAGCAGTTTCTCAGGATTAATTACCAGATTCGGTTCATTGATATCTGCACGTTCACCAGCCTTGATCTCATCGATATGACCGATCCATGATTCCGCAAAATCCGGGACAAAAGACAGTTTAATCTGAAGCCCGCGTACCGTCTCTTCCCCGTCATTGAAAATTTTTATTTTCCATATCTTATCCAGATCATTCAAATGACGAATATAGTTTAATTTCTTATCATAGGTCATCTCCACTCTGAATTTATAAACCATCTTCATCCTCTCCTTCGTCATCCCAATTGTCAAAAATCGTATTTTTTCCGCTGTCTCTGCCACGACGCATCCGGACTCTTTCATCTTTAGCCGTTTTTTTCATAATTGCTTCGCTCATGCTTGTATCTGCTGTCTCACTATTATCATCAACTTTCACGGTATCATCGTCCTCTTCGATATCATCGTCTTCTTCGATATCACCGTCTTCTTCGATATCATCGTCAGCTTCCCATGTATCATCATCCGCTTCCACAGTATCATCCTCCTCTTCAATACTGTCATCAAAATCAGCTTTATCCAGATCAGCTTTTACAATTTTATACATTTTTCCGGCGCCTTTGCCCAATCCCCTGCCGGTGTTGCGAACTGTCTTTTTCAACATACCGCAGATCATAAAGCATATTGTTTTAAATTTATTATCTGCCTGTCTGTTCTGCTCCGTCACATTGATAAAAGAAACAGTCATCAAAAGCCCGACCATAGCAAAACAAACCAGCATAGAAGTCGTACCCACCGCAATAAATGGCAAAGTAATACCTGTTAACGGGAAAACCCCCAGATTGCCGCCGATAATAAACATCGCCTGCACAAATAACATCAGCGTCAGGCCCATGGCCACCCCATGATGAAAAGATGTCGTCTCAAGACTTCTCTGAATACGGGTTCCCTCACGAAGCAAAATCATATTCAACAGAATCACAAAAAATCCCATAGCAAATCCAAAGAAGCTGACCATCGACGCGAAAATCATATCGGATTCCATAACGGCGATATACATAAATTCATGACTGCCCGAACCGGTCAGACCGCCAATCTGCATGGCTCTGGACGCCTGATTCGTCTGATAAACAGCATCTGTCTTATTCATGTCTCTGACTCCAAGGAATTTTTCCTGCAGGTCCTTCGGAAGCATCGGAAGAACAAAACGCTGCACACATTTATTGTATAAACTCAGAACAGCCCCTTTCACCTTATGGACAAGGCCATGACCTGTCTCATCATATAATGTTTCCGCTGTATTGCCCCAGAAATCATCGTGGCAAAAAGTCTGTAAGTAGGCGCTTCGGAAATCCGAATTTCCTACCAGTACTGTCAATACCTCCTCCGGCACCTTATCACCTGTCAGTTGCCCACTGGCTTCTTCAAACGACGCTTTCTCAGCATTATTCATATCTTCCAGAACTTTTTCTGCCAACTGACGTGTCATTTCAACACCGGAGACACGATTGCCCTCATCATCCGTCACATCTTTCAGCTCACCAGCAAACATTTTGGTAAATGATGCTGCCGGTGCTTTCGCCAGAGCTTCCTGGTAAATGCCGGAACCAACAGATAAAAGAATAATTACAGCTGTTGCCCCTGCCAGCAGGACACCGCCAAGCCACCATAACTTATTTGGAAAAATGAACAGAAAAATCAGAAAAACAATGCCCATCACAATCAGCGTACCGAACTCGGAAATAATCCCCAGGCACACAATATTGCCGAACATATACAAAACAGCCAGACCGGCGCGTATGAAGCTTTGTCTCCTGCTCATCTGCTGTTTGCTCAACAGACCTGCAATGACAAAGACAAAGAGAATTTTGACAAATTCTGTCAGCTGAATGCCATGAAACCATGCTCTGACACCGCCAACAGACTGACCGGCCACCAACAGTAATCCATAAATAGCAAATGTAAGTACAGCCATACCAAAAACGGCAAAATCATTGCTGAGTATCTTATGAAAACGCGGATAAATCACCAGGACGGCCAAAATTGCCAAAAAGCCAAGAATATAATCCGTATTTACAGACTTATAATCCATCTTTATCGCCTGCCCGGCTTCCCTGAGTTCATCTGCATGATAATAATAGACTTCCTGACAGGCATGGATCAGATTACCCACCGTTGCCAACATAAATACGGCCATCAGAAATCTCTTATTAGCCCCCAGCTGCTCTGCAGCCACAAGCAGAACAATGGCAGACAACATCAGCCAGAATTCAATATTGCCAAACTCGTTTAGAGCCCCCTTTCCGGCTGCCTCAAAAGCACAGAACAAACTGAACAGCAGAAATAAGAGCAGCTCTTTATAATTTTTCACCCATTCACTCATCTTCCGTTTAGCACTCATTGTGTATCTCCCCTTTCCAGAATACCCTGCAGTTCCTGAATCATTTCTTCATCTTTGAGTCTGAATTTGACCTCCACACGTCTGGATTTCGTCAGATTCACTTTACCGTCCGCATCATAAACCGGATTACTGAAAGAGCGTCCATTGGCTGTAATGACTGAACGCAGTTGTTCTTTCTGCTCTTTGCTCAGGCTGCTGTCAGAAAGACAATACTCCACAACAGATAATGCCCTGTCCTGACTGAGCCCCAGATTATACATATAGCCGGAATCCGTGTCTGTATGGCCTTCAATAATAATCTCAGCGATATCATCTTTAAATTCACTGCTGAACAAAACACCTATATAAATCGGCAGGAAACGATCCAGAAATTGAATGCCTTCGCCCTTTAATTCGGATTTACTTCGGTCATATAAAATACTGGCATCAAAAACAATGGCTCCTGTCTGCTGATCGATATTGATGGCAATCTCCTCTTTTGAAAATTCCTGATTCAATGCCTCTATAATCTCCTGCTTAACACCGATAATCTTGTCGATTTCTGCCTGTTTCTCCTCCAGTTCCTCCTTTAATTTCAAATACTCATCTGCCTGCTTTTCAAGAAGGTCCTGTCTGGCCAGCAATTCTTCATTCTGTTCTGCCAGTTTTTCCTTGTAATCATTCAATGCCACGATGGCCACTGCGATGACCAGTACAAAAATCAACAGAAGTGCTGCCATCATATCTGAATAACTCTGCCAGTAACTGACATTCTCTTCCTTTTTTACATGATCTCTTCTCCGCATAGTTGTCTTTTACTCTCTCCTCTTATATCCAGGTGCACGATCTCACTTACATTTTACAGGATTCCCTGACTACTTTCTTCCCCATCTGGACCAAAATGGCTGACTTCTCTCTTCTTCCAGCTGAAGCAGTCTTTCCTGGAAAGCTTTCTGCTCTCTGATCCAGGCATCCATCTTCTCGTTCAATACTTTGCTCCATTTTTCCTCATCCTGCTGCATCCCTTTTGACGGCAGTTGGATTTTGCCGGTACCTGTCAGAGAAGACAGTGTATTGGCAATCTTCGCATTCAGGAACACAATATCTTCCTGGGTCTTCGCCAGCTTCTGAAGTTCTTCTGTCAATTTCTGCTGAACAGCCTGGCTTTCTTTGGCATTCGCCTCAGTCTGTGCAGATACATAGGTCAGCATCTCTTTGATGCCTGCACTCTGGATATTTTCAATATTCTGTGCACTTTCCTGCTGAAGTTTCTGCATAGTGGTCATATAACCGGACAGCATATCCTTGATACCATCAAGCTGAAGCGGATCCTCTTCGCGCTCAGCGATGATTTGAGCTGCCTTTGTAAACTCAGTCAGGCTTTCACTCAACTGCTGCTGATTAGCACTGATTTCCTCGCATGTCTGATCAAGATTTCCTTCATGTTCTGCCATGACTTTTAGAAGTTCATTCTGTTCAACGGCCATTTCCTTCATCACCTTCTGCTGGGTATCCGTCATTTTCTGAACATCTTCCGACCACTGGGTCATATTTTCAATCACTTTTGCAGAATCCTGGGAAGTTTGCGTCAGAAGCGGAATATAACCGCTCAACTGTTCCAGAATAATACCGGCATGTTCATTGATCTGAGAAGTATCCTTACTTGTCTTGACAATCTGCTTAATCAGCCGCTGCAGCTCAACACTCATTGTCTTCTGCGCCTGGCTTAACTCATCGACACTTTCACCAAGAGCCT
>NZ_JBBMEK010000171.1:0-7158 GCF_040096555.1 Coprococcus intestinihominis
ATATGAAAATAGCAGAAATTAGAAATCTCAGTTATAGTTATAGAGAAAATTGTGGACAGAAAAAGGCTGTATCGAATGTTTCTTTTGATATTGATGAAGGGGAGTGCCTTGGCCTGATTGGAGGGAGCGGCAGTGGTAAAAGTACAATTGGCTCATTGATAGGAAATTTTCTGACAGGGTATGAAGGAAGTATCCATTTGATGTCTAATGAAAAAGAATTGGCAGACATGTCAAAAAAGGAACGGCATGATTTGTATAGGGATATACAGGTGGTATTTCAGAATCCCTGGCAGTCTTTTCCGCCTAATATGTGTGTAGGAGAAGGTATTGCAGAAGGTATTCGATATTACAGTCGAGGATTAGCTTCAGATCAGAAAAAGTTAAAAGAGAAGGTGTTGGAGACCATGCATCTTGTGGGACTATCCGCATCTTACTATCAAAAGAAATGCAGAGAGCTGAGTGGTGGAGAGTGCCAGAGGGCAGCTATTGGGCGTGCGATTATTCGATCACCGAGGCTACTTATTTGCGATGAAGTGACAAGTGCATTGGATGTGTCGATTCAGGCACAAATTATGCAGCTTTTATTTTCACTGAAAAAAGAGATGGGGATGGCAATGCTTTTTATTTCCCATGATCTTGCACTGGTAGGCGGTATCTGTGATCGGGTCTGTGTCCTGCATGATGGACAGTTAGTGGAAGAATTGCCGGGAGGCAGGGAAATGTATGAGAAAGCAGAACATCCATATACAAGATTACTGATGAAGTCAGTGCTGGATATTATATAGAAAATTTGTAACTGTTCAGAGCCAAGCAAAATTTCAAAAAACAGGTATAAAATGCGTAGCATTTTGGAGGTTGGCTCTGAACAGTTACAAAAACTTTAAGAACATCGCTTACATTGATATCGGTACATGATAGTGTATTGATTGCATGTACGGTGTTCTTTTTTTACGAATTCATTTGTTGTCAGAACAGTATATGGACGGTATAATGGGACTATATGCAGAGAAATTTTGGGCATAGTTTGATAATTGTGTTAGTTTGATTCACAGGTAATTGCAGAATATAAAGCATTTTTGATGGCTTTAAAAGACTGAGAAGGTGCCATTACCGTGAAACGAAAGGATGGATTTTCGTGAATTTCTGTTATGATGTTTTGAATTATAAGTACCCATCCAGACGGGAGGTAGTCTACGGGCGAAAGGGCATGGTCTGTACATCTCAGTCGCTGGCGGCTCAGGCCGGACTGGATATTATCAAGGCCGGAGGCAATGCGGTGGATGCGGCGTTGGCCACGGCAGCCTGCATGATTGTGCTGGAGCCTACATCCAATGGCTTCGGCAGTGATGCTTTTGCACAGGTCTGGATGGACGGGAAGCTTTATGGACTTAATGCCAGCGGTTTTTCGCCGGCTTTGCTGACGAGAGAGGCGTTGATGGATAAAGGCTATGAACAGATGCCGAAGTTCGGCTGGGAACCTGTGACAGTCCCGGGAGCTGTTTCCGGATGGAAGAAACTGCATGACCGGTTCGGAACATTATCCTGGGAGAAGATCTTTGAACCGGCGATTCGCTATGCGGAGGAGGGCTATGTGGTGACGCCGGTGATCTCCAAAATGTGGCGTCAGGCATGGGATGATTATGAAGAAAGCCTTTCACCTGAATTGTTTGAGGAATGGAGGAAAGTCTTTGCCCCGGATGGTCATACACCCCGGGCCGGAGAGATCTGGTCATCCAAAGCCCATGCGGAGACATTCAGGGAATTGGCGGCAACGGATTGCGAGAGCCTGTACAGAGGCCGCCTGGCGGATGAAATAGACAGCTATTCAAGGACAACCAGCGGTTATTTGAGAAAAGGGGATCTGGTAGCCTATGAGGCCGAATGGGTACAGCCAGTGAGCACTTCCTACAGAGGTTATGATGTGTGGGAAATACCGCCGAACGGTCACGGCATTGTTGCACTGATGGCTTTGAATATCATGGAATGTATGCAGTTTGCGGCCGGCCATGACAGTGAAGAAGTGGTTCACAGGCAGTTGGAGGCCATGAAACTGGCCTATTCGGATGGGCAGCAGTATATTGCAGATCCCCGAAGTATGAAAGTAACGACGGAGCAAATGCTGTCGAAAGTCTATGCTGCTTACCGTGCGGCCAATATTGGTCAGCGTGCAGCCAAACCGCAGTACGGGAATCCTGCCAGCGGCGGTACGATTTATCTGTGTACAGCGGACGGCGCAGGCAATATGGTCAGTTTTATTCAGTCTAATTACTGTAATTTCGGTTCAGGGATTGTAGTGCCGAAAACAGGCATTGCACTTCAGAATAGAGGATTCAATTTTTATATGGACCCGGAAAGTGCCAATTGTGTCGGTCCGCATAAGAAAACCTATCATACCATTATCCCGGGATTTCTGACCAGAAATGGCAAAGCCATCGGCCCTTTTGGTGTCATGGGCGGTTTTATGCAGCCTCAGGGGCATGTACAGGTGATGATGAATCTCATAGATTTTCATATGAATCCCCAGGAGGCGCTGGATGCACCGAGATGGCAGTGGACAGGTGATATGAATATTGAGATTGAACAGGGCTTTCCGATGGATATGGCAGGTCGATTAAAAGCCAGAGGACATCATGTGACGGTGGCCACAGACAGCATGGATTTTGGCCGGGGACAGTTGATCTTCAGAGATGAGAATGGCATACTGACCGGGGCAACAGAACCAAGAGCCGGCGGCGCTGTAGCAGCCTGGTAGAAGCTGACAGTTGGTTAAGGTAAGAGATAATAAGAGGTGGAAGAAAGCATAAAAATGACGGACTGGAAAAAGTATTTTAACAGCACCATTCTTTCAAGGGGAAGACAGTATTACCATGAGGGAAGAGTCAAGCGGCTGACACATCGTGATCACGAATGGTTTGCGGCTGTTAAAGGCAGCAGGAGCTACAATGTCATCGCCCAGATAGGAGAAGACGGAGATATTGAAGACATGGAGTGTTCCTGCCTTTATGCATATAACGGCCAGAATTGCAAACATATGGCGGCGCTTTTGTATGCGGTGGAAGCAGATCAAAAGGAAAATGATGTTCAGACAGAATTAGAGCTGGCACAGCAGAGAATGGATAAGGAAGATAAAGTCATTTTCAAAAAGTTGGCAGCCCAGACGGAATATAATTATTTTGATCTGAATATGGCTGCTCAAAAACTGGAATTGTCAAGGAGTATATGGGAGAAGGCCAAAAGACTGGCAGAGCAAAAGCAGATTGTCCTTGATGATATTCAAACGGGGTATTTGGGCTGGTACGGTGATTCGAAGCTTATTCTGCATGCAGAGGGCAGATATCTTACAAAAGGAAATGATGGTTATGCGGTTCAGGTCCTTTGCTCTAAGGACCGTGTTGAACAGGCACTGTGTTATGTCAGAGGATGCAGAGGATCTTATACGGCTCCCGGAGAGGGATATAGAGCGTATAGTTATGGCAATGTTTGTGTCCATGAGGCAGCGCTTATGTATCTCATGGAAGATTATCTGATCGCACACAGACCGGGGGATGCGACAGATTTGCGAGGAAAGCAGATTCTGGGGGTTTATCAGCAAAGATATGTCAAAAACAGTTCAAATACGTCCGTTTCTGACAAGCAAACGCTTTATCTGGAACCAAGGTTTGAGTGTCTGTCAGGTGGTCTGGCGGTATCTTTCAAGGTTGGCACAGGGAAAATGTATGTGATCAAAGATCTGACGGAGTTTGTCGGGCAGATGGAGCGCGGAGATACAGTAGCTTTCGGTAAAACAACAAGGATCAATTTTGCCGGCTGCCGGTTGGAAGAGACTTCTGAGAAGTATTATGCTTTTATTAAAAGACAGATTAAAGAGCAGCAGCAGAGAATGCGCCGCAATCGGACACGCAGTTACTATTCGATGGAAGAAGAAATTAAAGGGAATATCGATTTGTCTGGAACCGATCTTGACCAGATTTATAGTTTGATCAGGGACAGAAAGCCAGAATGTTCCAAATGGACGTCACAAGGCAGAAAGAAAGTTTATCTTGAATGTGCAGATGGCGTGCCGAAAATGACAATGACAGTGAGCCGGCTGGCGGATGCAGGAAATCAATTTGACGGCATTCATGTTTCATGCAAAATAAACGAAGTCATGGAGGGAACAGAGGCTGTTTATTTCCTTGAAGATCATCGTGAAAAAATAGTGCTGTGCAGAACAGAGCGGGAAGCTATAGAAGGTCTACTGCCTCTATATAATATGTCGAATGACAGCGGGGAAATTCAATTTAATATCGGCAGAAAGCATCTTGCGGATTTTTACTATCGGTTTCTGCCTGAATTTAAGAAGTATGGCAGCGTAAAAGGTGCTGAAAGCAGGGATATCCTGCAGTATCTGCCGCCGGAAGCAAAGTTTGCCTTTTATCTGGATGCGGATGAAGAAAACTTGACCTGCGAGATTAAGGCCGTTTATGGTGAGAACACTGTAGATGTGACATGTCGTGGGGGGTTCGGCAGAGGATTTTCGTGATCTTTTTAAGGAACATGAGATTATAGATCAGGTGATGCAGTATTTCCCTGAAATACATGAGAGCGGATCGGTCTTTCATTGCGGACGGGAAGAAGCACTGATTTATCAGGTTCTGGATCAGGGAATTGAAGCATTGATGACTTTGGGGGAAGTCAACAGTACAGATCGTTTTAAACGACTCAGTATTCGACGGATGCCGAAGGTATCTGTGGGTGTTTCCATGGAAAGCGGATTGATGGATTTGTCTATTACGCTGGATGACATGACCAATGAAGAGCTTTTGGAGGTTTTGAAGAGCTATCGCAGAAAGAAAAAATATTTTCGTCTGAAAAACGGTGATTTTGTTAATATTGAAGAGGAGAGTGTGGAAATCCTCGGACAGATGATGGATGCATTGCATTTGTCACCAAAGGAATTTGTGCAGGGAAAGATGCAGCTGCCGGTTTACCGGGCGCTGTATCTGGACAAAATGCTGGAGCAAAGCAGCGGTATTTATCTGAAAAGAGACAGTCATTTCAGAAAGCTGGTCAAAGATTTTAAGACGGTGACGGATTCAGATTATGAAGTACCGGAAACGCTTCAGGATACGATGCGCCAATATCAGACAGAGGGGTATAAGTGGCTGCGTACGGTTGAAAGTGGCGGTTTCGGCGGCATTCTGGCAGATGATATGGGTCTCGGCAAGACACTTCAGATGATTGCGGTATTTCTGGCATGGAAACGGGAGGGACAAAAAGGCACCTCTCTGGTTGTATGTCCGGCTTCTCTTGTTTATAACTGGAAAGAAGAACTGGCACGTTTTGCACCTGCGTTAAATGCCGAGACGCTGACTGGAACACAGAAAGAGCGAAAAGAGAAAATCAGCCGTTATCAGGAGTGGGATGTTCTGATCACTTCTTATGATCTGCTGAAACGGGATATCCATGAATATGAAGGGTGTCAGTTCCGGGGGCAGGTACTGGATGAGGCACAGTACATTAAAAATCATACAACGGCTGCGGCAAAAGCGGTGAAGTTGATCCATAGTCAGGTTCGGTATGCGCTGACCGGTACGCCGATTGAGAACCGTTTAAGTGAACTGTGGAGTATTTTTGATTATCTGATGCCGGGATTCCTGTATACATATGAAGATTTCAAAAAGAATGTTGAAATGCCGATCGTCAAAAATCAGGACAAGCAGGTTTCGGACAATCTCAGAAGGATGACAGCACCCTTTATTATGCGACGTCTGAAGAAAGATGTGCTGAAAGATCTGCCGGACAAACTGGAAAAAGTATGTTATGCGGCTTTTGATACAAAACAGCAGAAGTTATATGACGGACAGGTTGTTCATATGCAGGCTATGCTGGAGGAACAGGCGGATGCGGAATTTGGTCAGAATAAACTGAAGATTCTTGCTGAGCTGACGAGACTCAGACAGGTGTGCTGTGATCCGTCACTGCTTTATGAGGCATATGACGGCGGTTCAGCCAAACGTGAAGCTTGTATGGAACTGATTAGCCAGGCTATTGAAAGCGGCCATCGTATGCTGATTTTTTCACAGTTTACATCGATGCTGGAATTGCTGGAACAGGATTTGAAAGCGGCCCATATTGAATGGTATAAGATCACCGGCGAGACAGCCAAGGAGAAACGAATTGAGCTGGTACGTGATTTTAATGAGGGAACTGTGCCTGTTTTTTGATTTCACTGAAGGCAGGCGGAACCGGACTGAATCTGACCGGGGCGGATGTGGTCATTCATTATGATCCATGGTGGAATCTGGCGGTGCAGAATCAGGCAACAGACAGGGCACACCGAATTGGGCAGAAGAATATTGTTACTGTGTATAAATTAATTGCCAAAAATTCTATTGAGGAGAAAATCCTTGAAATGCAGGAAGCGAAGAAGCATCTGGCAGATGAGATCCTCAGCGGTGAGATGGGCGGTCTGTCTGCGCTGACAAAGGATGAATTGATGGAATTATTGAAAATATAAAAAACTTAAAAAAAACTGTTGACAAATCTTTTACTATAAGGTATTATTAATAGCGTCGCTGGTGCAAACGAGCGACGGTAAGCCCAGATAGCTCAGTCGGTAGAGCAGAGGACTGAAAATCCTCGTGTCACTGGTTCGATTCCGGTTCTGGGCACGCAGGTGTAGTTCAATGGTAGAACATCAGCCTTCCAAGCTGAATACGTGGGTTCGATTCCCATCACCTGCTTTGAAAATGAATATTTTATTTATTATGCGCGAGTGGCTCAGTTGGTGGAGCACGACCTTGCCAAGGTCGGGGTCGCGGGTTCGAGTCCCGTCTCGCGCTCTTCTTATATACAAAAGGTATCCTAAAAGGATACCTTTTGTATATAAACGAGTCCTGCCGGACTCGAACGTTCGAGGTCTCCGCTCTGCTCCGGTCGGTGCAGAACCGACATCCACCGGATGTCGTGCACCGTCTCGCGCTCAATCAGAAAGAGGTTAGAACTGATATATATATGCAAGAGTCCTGCCGGACTCGAACGGTTCGAGGTCTCCGCTCTGCTCCGGTCGGTGCAGAACCGACATCCACCGGATGTCGTGCACCGTCTCGCGCTCAATCAGAAAGAGGTTAGAACCGATATATATGCAAGAGTCCTGCCGGACTCGAACGGTTCGTA
>NZ_JBBMEK010000172.1:0-7096 GCF_040096555.1 Coprococcus intestinihominis
ATACGATTTCTCCTTTCTGCCGCCGACTGCTTCGCCCTCATCAGGCTCTCCGCCGACAATCTCATTTTCCTTTTTATCCATATTGAGCAGGATATTCAGCTCATCAAGTCGAGCAGTTTTTGCCTTCAATTCTTCCTCTTTGGCAAACGGCTTTTCGATTTCCTGCTTCGCTGTTTCAAACTGCTTTTCCGTATTTTCAAGGCTGTTTTTCGTATCAGCAAGTGTTTCTTCAAAGCGTTCAATGCCGTTATCTATTCTCACAATATTACCGTGAGAATCATCGCCAAGCGGTACATCTCTGCTTGTTTCGCCTTTTAATTTCACAACATAATTACGCTGAACCGTATCAAAATACAGTTCCATTTGAAAGCCACGGTACTCGCCAAGTGGTATCGCATCGGGACTGTTCATTGACTTGCAGGCATTGATGATTGCCTGACCTGCTTCGGCTTTTTCGGAATAAGAAACACCCGAAACCGTCATTCCAAGCGGCTGCTCGTCTATCGGTTTCGGGTGTAATTTTGCTGTTTCAACATCTTTTGTAAGTCCCTCTACACGGGATTTCAAGTAAGCAATCTGTTGTGGATAGAACTTGATGACCTTATCCTCTAGTCCATATTTCTCCGATAAAAAATTGGATTTTAACATCTTTAGCTTCTGTACTTGAATGTCTAAGTCCATCTTTTCTTTGATATATGGATTACCTGTTGCAAGCATTTTTATCTCTGCATAGGACAGTGCGGTTTCATCAATATCCTCTGCCGACCTAACCGGAGATTTGCTCGTCATAATCTGACTTGCGAACTTCTGCTTACCTTCCACAAGCTGATAGAGGTATGCATCAAAGGTCTGCTCTGTTACATAACGGTAAATATCTACCTTCGGATTTTCATTGCCCTGACGGACAATTCTACCGGAACGCTGCTCCAAATCTGAAGGTCGCCACGGACAATCCACATCGTGAAGTGCGATAAGTTTATCCTGCACATTCGTTCCTGCTCCCATCTTCTGAGTAGAGCCAAGAAGCACCCTGACTTCTCCCTTGCGGGTCTTTTGAAACAGTTCTTTTTTCTTCATATCCGTATCGGCTTCGTGTATGAACTTCACTTCACTTTCAGGAATACCTCTCTCAATCAGCTTCTTTCTGATGTCGTTATAGACGGAAAATGTGCCGTCATTCTTCGGCGTGGAAAGGTCACAAAACACAAGCTGTGCCGATTTCTTGTCGGCATTTTCTTTCCATATCCGATAGATGTTATCGACGCAGGCATTGATTTTACTGCCCTCAAAATCAGGCAGCATATCGTTTAGCATACGCTGGTCAAGAGCCAGTTTTCTTCCGTCATTCGTGATTTTCAGCATATTATCTACGCTTGAATCCACACCGCCGCCACGCACCTGCTCGGCTCTCTCTGCAAGGGAAGCAACCATCTCCTTCTGCATTTCCGATGGCTTTACTGCAATGTTATGATACTTTGCTTCCGGTACTGGCAGGTTCAACATATCTGCTGTTTTAATGTCCGCTATCTCCTTGAACATCGCCATTAGTTCAGGCAAGTTATAGAATTTTGCGAACCTTGTCTTTGCTCTGTATCCTGTTCCTTCCGGTGTAAGTTCCACTGCCGTAATGGTTTCTCCGAAAGTGGAAGCCCAGGCGTCAAAGTGCTGCAACCCATTTTTCACAAGCGTGTTGTACTGCAAATATCGCTGTATCGTATAGAGTTCCACCATACTGTTTGAGATAGGTGTACCTGTTGCGAATACGGTTCCTCGTCCTCCGGTAATCTCATCAAGGTAACGGCACTTCATAAAGAGGTCGGAAGATTTCTGTGCTTCCGTCTGTGCGATACCGCCCACATTACGCATTTTTGTATAAAGATAAAGGTTCTTATAATAATGGCTTTCATCAACAAAAAGCCTGTCTACACCAAGTTCCTCAAAGGTTACAACATCATCTTTTTTCGTCTGGTCATTGAGTTTATCAAGTTTCTGCTTGATAGATTTCTTTGACTTTTCAAGCTGCTTTATGGAGAAGTTTTCCCCTCGGTTTCGCTTGAGTTCCGCAATTCCTCCGGTTATCTCCTCAAGCTGCTGTTCTAAGATTGCCCTCTGTCTTTCAATGGACATCGGGATTTTCTCAAACTGTGAATGTCCGATGATAACTGCGTCATAATCTCCGGTTGCAATCCTGCCGCAGAACTTTTTACGGTTCTTGGTTTCAAAATCTTTCTTTGTTGCGACAAGGATATTTGCCGCCGGATAGAGCTGCAAATA
This sequence comes from Coprococcus intestinihominis, assembly GCF_040096555.1. Lineage (NCBI taxonomy): Bacteria > Bacillati > Bacillota > Clostridia > Lachnospirales > Lachnospiraceae > Coprococcus > Coprococcus intestinihominis. The sequence continues at coordinate 2,275 of NZ_JBBMEK010000172.1, forward strand.
CTCAGCCGCCCATTGTTCGGTCAAGTGATTTGGTACAACAAACAGTGACTTATTACAAAGCCCAAGCCTTTTCGACTCCTGTGCTGCCGCTACCATTTCAAAAGTTTTTCCTGCTCCGACTGCGTGTGCAAGAAGGGTATTTCCTCCGTAAAGGATATGAGCAACCGCATTTTTCTGATGTTCCCTGAGTTCAATTTCAGGGTTCATACCATTGAAGATGATATGACTTCCATCATACTCACGAGGTCTGACGCTATTGAATTTCTCATTGTAAGATTTGCAAAGCCTTTCCCTTCGTTCAGGGTCAGACCATATCCAGTCCTGAAATTCCTGCTTAATCATTTCCTGCTTCGACTGAGCAATCGCTGTTTCCTTTTTATTCAGGACAGCTTTTTTCTTTCCCTCATCATCTTCGATATAATCAAAGATACGCACATCTTTTAAGTTCAGTGTTTCCTCGATAATCTTATAGGCATTGATGCGGGAAGTTCCGTAAGTGTTATATGCCCTTACATTTCCTTTGTCGTAAGATTTGCCCTCAATATTCCACTCACTCGTAAATGGAGAGAAGTGAACTTTGATATTCCACTGTGCATAACGTGGTGTTTCAAGCAAATGAAAGATAAACTCCTGCACATCGTCCGGTGGCAGCCAAGTTGCACCAAGTCGCACGGAAATTTCATTTGCAGTCAGGTCTTTCGGCTGCACCTTTTGAAGTGCTTCTACATTGACCTTATAATCTTCCGGATAGAGTTCTGCCGAGTTCTTTGCAATCTTCAGCTTTTCCCTGACATTACCCGAAAGGTATTCATCAGCCATCAGATACTTCGGTTCGTAAGAATTTCCATACTCATAAAGCGGGTTTAGGAAGATAACACCCTTTAAGTCCTCAAAGATTTCATTCTCCGATTTACCGGAAAGCCCCATCATATAGTCCATATCAATCGTGGCTTTTTCTCCAAGAGATACCGCCAACGCTTCGCTTGCCGTATCAACAGAAGTAACCGGAGTATGCGGCTTAATTGTCCTCTTAGAAAACATATCAGCCTTACGCTCCAGTTCTCCGTCCTCTCCGATTATCTCCAATGCGGAAAGCAAAGAGAATGAACTGTCCTGCGAGAAAGCAGAAGTATTTGCACGGCTGTTAATGAGTCCGTACTTACCTGAAAAGGTATCATAAAGTCTGTTTAATCGCTCCTGCTCCGCTTTGATTTCGCTGTCAGGGTAATCTTCTGTCTGCAATTCAATCAGCGTTCTGACGGAATTTCTAATAGCAATCATACCCTTAATTCGGTTCTCTGCGGTTGCCGACACTTCCACCGGAGTCATACGGGAATTTTCACGATAGTAGATTTTATCGTCTACCACCGTATAGGAAAAGTTTCTCACTGTCGGGTCTGCCGGAATAGAATTATCTTCCTCCTCCAGTTCTTCCTCAGTTTCATATTCCGTGATTTCTCCGTGAATGTTTGCTACTGCTTCATCAAGCTGTGCTGCAAGGTCTGCATTTTCATACGGTACACAAGTTGCTTCCATACCGAAACGCCCCGATACCATTTTCATTTCTCCGAGTATCATTTCGGGGTGCTGCACAAAATAAGAGTTCATCTTAATTCCGTTCTCATCGGTATCAAGATGAACCCAATCCGGCTCAATATCTATCAGTCTGTCACGCTTTTGCAGGATAAGAATATCCGAAACGACTTCCGTTCCTGCATTACCCTTAAAGGTATTATTCGGCAATCGGATTGCTCCAAGAAGCTCTGCTCTCTGTGCAATATACTTTCGTACTGCTAAAGTTTCCTTATCCATTGTGCCTTTGCTCGTTACAAGAGCCATCACACCGCCGGGTCTTAACTTATCAAGGGACTTGGCAAAAAAGTAATCGTGTATCAGGAACTTATGCTTGTCGTATCTTTTATCCGATACCTTAAAATCTCCAAAAGGCACATTACCAACCACTCCATCAAAGAAGCTGTCCGGCAGATTTGTTTCTTCAAATCCTTGTGCCGCAATGGTTGTTTTCTGATAAAGCTGCTGTGCAATCCCTGCGGAAATCGCATCAAGTTCCACACCGTAAATCTTACTGTCCTGCATTGTGTCCGGCAGCATACCGATGAAATTACCGATACCGCAGGACGGCTCTAACAAGTTGCCTTCCTTAAAGCCCATCTGCTCCATTGCCTTATAAATGGCTGTTATTACTTCGGGCGGCGTGTAGAACGCAGTCAATGTGCTTTCTCTTGCCGAAGCATATTCCTCCGGTGTTAATACCGAAGAAAGTTCCAGATATTCAGTTGCCCACGCTGAATTATTTTCATCAAAGGCTTCTGAAAGCCCACCCCAACCGACATACTTAGATAAGATAATCTGTTCTTCAGGAGTGGCAAATCTGTTTTCTTCCTGACATTTTTTTAGAAGCTGTATCGCCATAATATTTCTGCGGAAGCGTTCCTTTTTACCAACTGTTTCAACCTCATTTTCTCTGAGATTAAAGGTGTGGCGTTCTGCCATAGATACATCAGGGTGCAAGTCAAAGCCTTTGACTTTTTTCTTCTGCTCCCAAGCGGGAACTACCGGCTCAGGCTCTTTTTCATTTCTTTCTTCGGCAGGTTCTTCCTTCACAATCAAATGCTCATTCATCTGGTTCTCACGCACTTTTCTGTCAAACTCTGTGCGTGAAAATTCCTTATTGAACAGTGGCATATCATAGTCATAGAGCATTACTCTCTCATCATCAACAGATAAGATTTCATACTCAGAAGCACCGATATACACCTTATCGCCAAGATGATATTCATACTGCACATCTTGCGGCTGTTCTGCTTCTTCAGGTTCTTTTTCGGCTGGTTCAACCTCTTGTTCCGGTGGAGCATTAGAGAGTATTTCACGATTTCTTTTCGTTTCTTCGATTTTAGCTCTGCGTTCCTCTTGGCTTTCAAGCCATCGAGGATAGTGTTCTTTTTCCTTTGGATTTAAGTATCTGTCCATTCGGATAAGTTCCCCGATACGCTTCTCCACCTGCGACCACGAAAGCATGATATGTGGATTTTCTTTACCGATACCTTTCGTAATCGTAATGCCTTTTCCATCGTGGCTCTCATCAATCCCCGCTCCGATTATGACGGGATAAGAGCCGCCCCAACCGTACTCTTTTTTCAAAAAATCCGCATTCTCTTTTGCGGAAAGGCTTTTTTCAAACTGCTCATAGATACGCATTTTCCCCTCAGAAAATCCGCTTCCATTCGCAAGAACAGCGTCGATAATCTCCTGCGAAAAAACAAAGGCAGAGGTTTTCTTTTCCTCTGCCCGACCGTCTAATATGAATGTCATCTGTCCGTCCATTGACGGTAATGGTTTTATGCTGTCACTTAATTCTCCCAGTAATCGCATAGCTTCAAAATGTCGGGCAATAACAGCCCAATCATAAAAGCTCTGTGCGGTTCTGCTGTCGTATTTGCCCTCCCACAAATGAAGAACGTTTTCAAAGGTCTTGTACCCTACTGTCCTGCCGTCCTCTAAAGTAAGTTCGGTATAATCATTATTGAAAATACTCTTTATATACTCTGTGCGGTCTTTGTTATCAGGATTACGTTCATAATAATCTTTGATTTCTTCCAGACTTGCTGACAAATATGGTGTCGTTCTGAGAATTTCATTGATTACTTCATCACGTCCAAAGAACGGAAGGCTTTTATCCTCGTGCGTTCTGTCGTAATACTCTAAGCGAATATCACTTCCGCTTTCACGATTTCCTGTGCCGAGTTGCGAAGGGAGTTCATCAGACGAACCCATTTCATCATATCCTCCGCTTTCATCTGTTCGGTCACTCCCTCTTTCTGTGCCATCTGGCTCAGGATTGTTTCCTCCATCTTGCTGGCTCTCTGTTCCACTTCCGCCAAGTGCTGTGTCAGTTCGCCCCTCGTCAGGAGATTGTAGTAAAGGACTCTGTGATGTTCCTTCAGAAACTCTCTCCTCATCTGAGCGTATCTGCCCAACGTCACTTCCGGCTGCTGTGGAAGTTTCAGGTTCGGAAGGCTGTAATCGCCCACCATCGTGTAGGTCAGTTCGTTCATTGTCCAAACTCCTTTCGTCGTTATTTTCAACCTTATTGTATTCATTTCTGTCCTGACCGACAATTATGCGATTTTGACGGTTGAGTGCAGTAATTGTTTTAGATATTTCCGTCAATCCCATTTCAGCAATATCACTGGTAGCAAATCCAAGTGCATTGAGTGTTTCCTGCGTATTGAAGTTAGTAACATCTCTGAAATCATCAAGTTCAAAATAACCGTCCGTATCAACGCCAAGCCTTGACATCATCATATATGCCACACTATTTGTCACGACATTTTTATAAATGAAAGCCACAATATCCTCTTCCACTTCCTCAAAGGAACTGCCCTCGGTTGCATAGTAAAGGTCTTGCAGATAATCAGGGATATTATCCTCTGCCGCATTTCTTGCTGCTCCCATAATTGCTTCGGCAAGACTGCTCTTGTTCTCAATCTCTCCGAAAGTGCTTTCCAATGTCTCAATCACATCAGCTTCATATTCCTGACGCATATCCCAAATCGGGACTGTTCTTGAATATCTGCTTTCGTGAGTATCTGAAATATCAAAGTAATGTGTCAGTCTTTGCCGTGAACGGTTTTCATCAGCAAAAACAGCAATACCTCTAGCACCTCGGTTGACCCATCTGCCAAAAATTTTGTTCCACTGCTCTATCTCAAGAACCGCCGTTGCATCAGGTCGCTGTGCATATACAAGAAGCTGTTCGTCATAGCGTAACTTATAATTTCGGCAAGCTGAAGCTAAGAAT
>NZ_JBBMEK010000173.1:0-7068 GCF_040096555.1 Coprococcus intestinihominis
TGCTCTTCCAGATTAATTATCGAAATTCGAGGTGCTGTTCGATCGACAATAAAACCGATGGTCTGCGCCTGCTGTTCTGCCGATGAGTAATTACTTGCTCTGTCTTTCGAATCCAAATAAAGTGAATACGTTCCCTCACGGCTGAAACATTTCTCATCAATTGTATAAGTATATTGCTTTCTTGACGTTTCATTGCCAACCGCCTCAATTGTATAGTCCTTCTCCGGCTTCAGCTCACGCAGACTGCCATTACAGCTGAGGATCACGCTTGAGTCCGTCAGCCAGTCCATATTGTTCTCATAAATAACGACTTTCTCCGGACTGCTGATAAAAACCTTTTGTACCATAGCTTCTGTCTTCTGATCAAAGGCATAATATGAACCATTGCGATTAACCGTAAAAAACAGCTCTGCCTCATCATCATTTCCTGCCAGATCGGCTGCATGAACAGATAATCTGTAAATACCGTCCATCCCACTACCGAAATCTCCCATTGCAAGCTGCAGATGATGCGTATCTGTTTCCTGCCTTTTCACCTCCGGCATCTCCACCTTCTTGCCTGTTAATTCATCTAATGCAACTGTCGCCTCCCCTTTATCAAGATTAACATCATAAATATCTATCACCGGCTCCACTTTTCCATTATTCGATGAATAGGCTTCCACACCCTTAATGGATAATTCCGGCTTCACGGTGTCAAGGACAAATGCCCCAGATTGATAACGCTTCGCCTGATTGCCCGCGGGATCTGACCACTCTATCGTTAAAGCATTCATGCCATCCCTTTCAAAGAGGATTTCCGACTGATAACCCTGATCTGTCTTCACCCAATCAATCTCTGTCACCTTTTTTTCTTCGCCGCCGGAGACAACTGTTATCCTACCATCTTCCGGCCGAAACCACTGCTCATTCACTGTGATCAATGCCTTTCTTACCTGATTGTAATAAGTTTCATGATGACTGTCTGATTCATTGAACTTCACAGAAACTTCCGGTGCCGTCCGGTCAATGGTAAATTCCGGCACAACCAGTGTTTCAGCTTCATTACCTGCCAGATCTCTGCATGAAAATGTCAGCCGGTAAGTGCCTTCCCCATCAAATGTCATCACACCCTCTGCCTTGTCACCATTTCTGCGCCACCCTGAAAATGAATAGCCATCCTCATTCTCTGTCTGCACACTCGGCCTATATGAAAAATCAAAATTCTCATCCTGCACAAAGATGGATACCTGACAGCTGTCCGAATAAAAATCTCCCACTCTCCGCCCTTTCGTATCCAATCGCCCGGTAATCCCCGGACATGTGCTGTCTTTCATCAGTACGATCTGCGCTTCTTCTCCCGTATTACCGACCTGATCTACCGCCCAAAATGAAAAAGTTACTTCTCCGTCTGCAAAAACTGACAAATCAGGCACATAAGTCATAGTCCCCCTTCCTTCTATCTGACGCTTTTCTTCTTTCTGATAGCCTAAATGATCTCTGCCCCGACACATGATCCATTGTACATCTGATGCCGCAGTTCCCTCTGCATGCTCATTCCATGCCAAAACAAGTGAAACGCTCTCCTGTCCTGTATAAATCTCACGACCCTCATCGGCCTTTGACACCTTTTTCACGGATAACTTCAATCCAGTATCCTCTGGGCCTGACATTCCCATCAAAACGCCCGATACCAACATAACTACAAGCAGCACAATCATCCTTCTTCTCATTCATTCTTCCCCCATCCATTCACTGCCGCACTTCTGCAGCCATTTGCATCCTCTTACGCAGCATTGCCTCTTTCTCCAATATAATCTCTTTCTCATTCTGTCTGGCACTGCCATCATCCTCTGCCAACCGCCTGTTTATCTCTGTCAAAACTGCCTCTATCTCTTCCTCAGAAACATTCTCTGACTGCATATCATAGACGGCCCTTTCCACCATCATTCCCAGAATTCTATCATAGACCGCCAATTCCCATCGCGGTTCTTCCGGATATAAATCATCCTGCAGCACACTGTGAACCTCCGTCCAAAATGCCCCTCTCTCCGTGCTGCCTGCCGGAGACTTCTGACTATTTCCCAAATCAGAAACCTCCGACAAACTCCATCTTCTGAATATCACTGCTCTTTTCTGCCAGATATACTTCCATTCATCGTATACCCCCAAATCCAATTCCTCCATATCCGCTTCTTCAACATTCTGAAACCAGGCAGCTGCCTGTCCCTTGGAAATCCCGGCATCCGATTGAAGATACACAGCGATTCCCAACTGGTAACTGAGTATCACCCACTTGGCCTCATCCGCCTTCAGGTACTCTCTGTTCAGACGCATCAGCTTCTGTATCTGCTGCCATTCCTCCTCAGAAAGCAGGCCATCCTGCATATAAGCATCATATAAGGCCTGATAGGCATCTATTCTCTCCGGCATCATTCCGATGGCATTCAGCAGTATACTCTCTGCATCTGCTGATTCCGCTGATTCAGCCTGATCAAGTGTCCTTTCATAAGCTGCCGATCTCCAATAGTCGGCGAAGGCTGACAGACTTAAGTAAAAGGTCAAGAATAGGCCCGCTATTCCTATGCTTAATCGTCTAAAAAACATCCGCCTTCTTCTGGAAGCATCTTTACTGGCAACATACAACATCCCACTGATCCTTCGCCAGGAAGTCCGTCTCTTTTCAGGCTCTCTGGCTGTACATTCCAAAACCAGCTGATTCATAATCCTCAGCTGCCCTCTCCTGAAGACTCTCTCCCCCACCGACCATTGTCTGCCCGATTTCGGACAGAGTCTGATCTCTCTAAAAAAAAATATCTTCTCTGCCGGACAATCTCCCGTTAAAAGAAAGTGCAGCAAAGCGCCAAATCCATACACATCCGTCCACGGGCCCGGACCGCACACATGACTGTACTGCTCCGGTGGTGCAAATCCCGGTGTTCCCATCTCACCAACCTCCATCCCATCTCCAAGAATGCAGGCGGCACCAAAATCAATCAGGCCCAGCTGTCCGGAGTCAGTCACCATCACATTGGAAGGTTTCAGATCCCGGTATATGACACTGTGCCTATGTAAATACGACAGTCCCTCCGCCAATTGCATCATCCACGACAGTACCTCATCCGGCTCAAAACACTTCTCTCCCTGATACAATTTCCTGTCCATCAGCATCTGCAATGTTCTTCCCCTGATATAGGACATCACCAGACAAACCCTGCCATGTGCCTCCCATATCTCCCTGACAGTAGGAAATACAGGATGCACAACCGATGATAAAATACGCGCCTCACGATATAACGAAACTCTGGATACTTCATCATCCGCAGATACCTTTAATGCATAGCAGCAGCTGTCTTCCTGACAAACAACAAGATAGACTCTTCCCGAACCGCCTTCGCCAAGATATCGTTCTACCCGGTAACGGTTATCTGCGCTTTCAAACACTTCTGGCAATCGCAATCACCTTCCTCGCCCTGCTGCAGTTCAAAAAAGTCACTGCAGACAAAATACGCTGTCTTCTCTATTCAATTTATCTTTCGTACAATGGAATTCTCTGCCTGCATCAGAATCGGCAGACAGCCTTATCAGAAATGAAATATTGACGCTATTATACACCCGTCTCCACTGATTGCCAAGCACTTTCGACATCCTTTTTTCTTAAGTTTTTATAAAACCAAATTTCCCATTCAGTCGACATTTTTCGTCTCAAAAATGTAAGAAACCAGAAGAAACACATCCTTTTTTCTCTTAAAGTCAAAACATCCTCTCCATCAAAAAAACTCCCACAGAATATCACACCGCATTAAGCGATCTCATCCATAGGAGTTTTTAACTCTGAAATATGAATTTTTTCAATTGCCAACCCGCCACCTGCATCTACATGATTTTATTGACAGCCCTTTACAGCCATCCATACAATATCGAGATCCATTGCCATGCAAAACTTCCGATCAATCCCAGACCGGCAATCATCAGCCGGCGCCTGTGCAGGAGTTTTCGATCACCTTTCTTTTCTGCACCAAATCGCCGGATATCCTCCAGCCACCTGACATGCAGAATTTTCCAGACACATTCACTCATTTGCATCATAAAGATGGCACAGATAAGGATCATAGCACCTGTCTCCAGACGGGAAATATTTTTATCGTTTGTCTGCCTGATAACATCTGTCACATCACTTTGGGCATTGATCTGAAATTGTTCCAGTTCCTTTATCACCGGGGATACATTAAAACCATTCTTCACAGCGATCATCAGCTTCACAGACACCTGCTGCCCATCCTCAGCTGCAGTGCTGTCATTCCTGTCAGACCGATCTGTTCCTGTGCGCTCCGTTATTTTGCTGCTGTTTGAATTATTGGAAGTGCTTGCAGATTTCTTCGAATTCATACTGTCCTTTCCGGCACTTTCAGCAGACATATCTAAGTCTCCAGGATCAGCCGGCATATCACTCCCCTCCGGATCCGCTGACATTCCTCCGCCGCTCATGGTAAAGCCCCTCTCATCCGAGGTATCTGCCCACTGATCTGACAGATAAATTCCCGGCAGCTGTTCGTTCTGATCAATGCCGTATAAGCGCACAGACTGACTGTCATCCAGGGTAAAGTCCTTCAGTAAATCTGCCTTTTCCAGTGCCAGCCCCTGCTTTTTCTTATCTTTCTGACTACTTCTATCTGTCACCCTGTTTTCATCTGCTGCCGACTCACTTTCCGACTGCATGGATGTGATACGGGATTGCTCTTCTGTTTTCTTTTTCAGGTTTTCAAGGGCTTTCTCGGATACAATGCCATAGGGCATGCCCCCTGAAAAAGGTACTCCCGCTGTCACAGCCTGACCGGACAGCCATTTCATATAATCACTTTCCACATAATAAACGCTGACTTCACCGCTGTAATCTTCCCACTGCATTACTGCTGTCTGCTCTGAATAAGGTGTCAAAGACTCCACCCCCTGCATAGACAGGATAGATGTCCGCATATCTGAAGATAGATTCTGAGACATTTCCGCCTGAATAACAACAGGTTTTTGAAGTTCTTTAAACAGATTCAGATACTGCCCTGCGGCATTCCAGATCCATACAAAGGAAATCGCAAAACCAATGACCGGCAGTAGAATTTCTCTCAGACTTAAAGTTTTGAAAGCAAGATACCACCATCGGCCTTTCTTATTCCTGCTCATGCTGTTTTGCCTTTCTTCTGTAAATAATCACTCCTGCCGTGCCGAGAATAACAACAGCAGCAATGACACCGATATACCACTGCAGACTAACGCCTTGCTTTTTCTCCTCTGTCTGGCTGCTGTCCGTACTGAGATCCAGCGGATTGATCACTGTGCTGATTTCTTTTTCCGCCGTGTAAGTCTGACCATCCTCATCTTCATAAGAAAGAATAAGTTTGCCGGAAGTCTCACCGTACATCTCACCATCTGCTGATGACTGCTTCATGCCTGCAAATATTTTCAAAGTACCATTTGCTGCACTGCCGGCTTCCACGCTGCCGATATAGGCACTGGTGCCCGTTGACAATCCCGGTGCATCCACCACGCAGCGGACATTGTAAATGGCTCCTTTGCCCAGATTCAGTGCCTGCACATTGATGTTCATAGTATCACCGGCATTAATACTGTCCGGCAGCTCATCCGCTTCCAGTTCCACTCTAAGCGGCTGATGTATATCCACTGAAATCGTTCCCGATGAAGAAAGTGAAGAGGCATCCGGATTATCATAGGACATACTCAGCTGGATATCATAACGTCCTTCCTGTATCCCCGCTGACGCGGAAAATGTCAGAGGCAGTTTTAATGTCTCATTACTTCCGAGACGATCAAAGAAAAAGGTATTGCTGTCTGCCTTTAATGTCAGATTCGTCTCTGCACAGGTCACATCAATGGTCATGTTCTGGACGTATTTAATCTTGCTTGTATTCTTGATTTCCACATTCAGTGTAAAATCTTTGCCCGCCTCCAGACGTTCAGGATCAGACTGGCATTTTGTAATAATCAGCTTCGGTTCAGATGTGGGCTTTTCTGACTCATCAGAACTGTTCTCCCCATCATTGCTCACGGACACATCGGATGTACTATCTTTTTTCACAGTGTCCTTTTTCTTTTCATCGGCAATGGTCACATAAAGAGTAAAACTCTGCTGAATTTCCTGACCATCGGCCTTCGCTGATACATCAAAAACAACCGGATATGTACCATTCTTCCGATCTGATTTCAACGGAAATGTATAATTGACAAGAAAAACCTGCTTCTTATCCTTTGTTCCATTCACCGTCTCCTCCGTTGCCTTAAATGTTTTCTGGTAATTTTTGTAGACAAAAGGCGCCGTACCGGTATCACCCAGATTCGGTGTCACTGTCACAGAAGAGACCGTTTTCATATCTTCCGCCACAAGAGGCAGCACCATCTGTACCTTGTCATCGGCCACTGTTGGTTCATAACCATCTTTATAAGCTTTTTCCATACCCTCATAAATGTGCGTATCATCAATCTGAAATATAACAGCGGACTGATTGGATTCCGTCTGTTCAGATTCACTCTGATTCTTTTCAGTCTCCGTCTGTTTTTCAGACTCCGGCACCGTTTCTGCCTCTGTTAATTTCTCTGTTTCTGTGCCCTGCGGCATTTTCTCTGTCACTTCTGCGGCCCACACCATCTGCGGCATCTGACACAGGCATAAGACCATCAAAAAAGCCAATAACCTTTTCCTCATCTTATATCTAACGCTCCTTTTCATCCATTCAAGTCCAACTCATGTTGTCTGCCGGCTTTCTGTCCATAGGCTTTCGCAGCTCCAATATCCTGTCACATGGAAAACCACAAAAAATCTCATCTGTCATCAACAGACAAGCCCTATCCTTTGATGCATCATCCAGTATTTTCAATATTCTCGCCTGTTCAGCCCGGTTCAGGTCCGTCATAAAAGTATCTGCTACAATCAGATCCGGGTTCTGCAAAACAGCCTGTCCCACAGCGATCAATGCCCGGTCGTAGGCTGTGATCCGGTCTTCCTTATGATATTCCCGAATTTCCTCACCAATCTTTTTCAGCCACTCTGAAGCATGATCCATGGCTTCCCGTCTGCTG
>NZ_JBBMEK010000174.1:0-7053 GCF_040096555.1 Coprococcus intestinihominis
TCGGCCAGAATCTGTCCGAGCTCGCTTCCACCGCTGCCGTACTGTCGGCCGATGGTAATAACAGAGGCGTATTCAGAGAAATTGGCTGTTGTTTTTGTATTTTTACCAGAAGATTCTTCTTCAGCGGATTTGGCATAATCTTCCGGGAACAGAAGCGGTTTGACGAAAGCCAGAGCTTTGCCGAACTGTCTGGTAATAAAACTGACTAAAAGTGCAGCGATAACAGTACCTTCACGGACGCCATCCAGACGATGAGCCAGTACAAATGAAAGCACAGCGGCAATCACAGCCATGGAAACATCAAAACAGACTTTTGTGCTGCCGAATTCACGGTTCCATGTCTGAACGATGGCACGAACAAAAGATTCGCCGGGCAGCATGACGACATCTGCCAGGACTTCAATATATACGCCGAATCCCAGAATGACACATCCTATCAATAGATAAATAATTTTAGACGGATAAGATTCCGGCTGAACAAAAGCCATCAGAATCATAGTGAAGTCAATGAAATAGCCGAATAAAATGGAAACAGGAATCTGAAGATAGTATTCCGGTTTGAAATTTTTGCGGAGAATCAGCAGCTGCAGAAAAATCAGCAAAAGACTGAAAATAATGGTGAAATTACCGAGGGTCAACGGAAAATTCAGGCTCAGTACATATGGGATAGAAGAAATAGGGGATGTACCGAGATTGGCTTTGGTAATTAGACTTACGCCAAGGGAATTAACGAACAATCCGATAAGAAAGATAATGTAACGTATGAGCTTATTCATGGGTGGTGTCTCCTTTGTTCATTAGATTTTCATATATTTTTGAGAATGTTTCCATAAAAGCGGCCTGCTCTTCAGAGCTGATATTTCTGAAGGCTTTTTTTTCAATAGAAGCAAAATTATCTTCGACCAGATCTTTCAGACGACTGCCTTCATCTGTCATAAAGATATAAAACGTCCTGCGATTGCCGTCCAGCATGCGTCGCTCAATGAGTCCCTTTTCTTCCATGCGATTAAGTACGGAGGTGAGTGAGCCAGGCTCAATATGGCAGGCAGCGGCAATTTCTTTCTGATTGGCGCCGTTGTGATCCCGAAGATAATCCAGAACTTTAGGCTGACCGGAGGTCAGACCGGATGACTTAACCTGTTCCATGAAATTTTTCTGTATCATGGAATGAACGGCCATGGAAAGATAATGAAAAGATAAAGATGACATAAAATAATCCTTTCTTGCGGTAAATCGAAATGAAATCATAAGATTCTGTTTCAAAATGTTATAATTCGAACAATTAGAATTATAACATTCAAAGGCGAGATGTCAATAGAAAATAAAAAAGACAAGCCGGATAGCTTGAAATTCGTAATTAACAGGTCTATAATACTAGAGCAGCTCATAGTTTGGGCTGCTTTTTGTACGCCGAATTTTAAGGCCTGTATAGCCTCGAATGAAAATACAAAGAAAATACAGATGAGATAAAGCATTTTATCTATAGAGAAAGAGTGTGAATAAATGAGTCAGTCTTATGAAATTGATATGTGTCACGGACCGCTGTTTGGAAAGATTATCCGCTTTTCAATTCCATTGATGTTGTCCGGCATTTTACAACTGCTGTTTAATGCAGCAGATATTATTGTGGTTGGCCGATTTGTCGGCAGTACGGCATTGGCTGCAGTGGGATCCACCAGTTCATTGATCAACCTGCTGATTAATCTTTTTATCGGATTTTCTGTGGGTGCCAATGTTCTTGTGGCCCGTTTTCATGGTGCCGGAAGAGATGATGAAGTGAATGAAACGGTACATACAGCTATTACTCTGAGTATGATCAGTGGTATTTTTCTGTTGATTCTTGGCGTGACTGTGACAAGAACACTTCTGATCTGGATGGGGTCACCGGATGATGTTCTGGATCAGTCCAGTTTGTATCTGAAGATTTATTTTTTGGCCATGCCGGCGACACTGCTGTATAATTTTGGCAGTTCTATCCTTCGTGCAGTGGGAGATACGAAAAGGCCGTTGTTCTATCTGGTGACGGCAGGGATTATTAATGTTTTCTTTAATCTGTTTTTTGTTATTGTTTGCCATCTGGGTGTAGCAGGTGTCGGACTGGCAACGGTGATTGCGGAGTATATCTCTGCGGCATTGATCATTCGCTGCCTGATGAGAAGCCAGGGGTGCTGCCATCTGGATCTGCATCAGCTGGGAATTGTTAAAGGTAAATTGCGTCAGATCATGCAGATCGGCCTTCCGGCGGGGATGCAGGGTGTCGTTTTTTCACTGTCCAATGTATTGATTCAGTCATCCATCAATTCCTTTGGTTCCACGGCCATGGCAGGCAATACTGCCTCTATGAATATCGAAAACTTTATTTATATATCCATGAATACTTTTCAGCAGACCGCTATGAGTTTTACAAGCCAGAATTATGGCGCTGGCGAGGAAAAACGAATTCACAAGGTGCTGTTTATATGTCAGGGACTGGTGATATCTGTAGGTCTTATTTTCGGTGTGGGCGCATGGCTTGCCGGAGACACACTGCTGTCTATTTATTCATCGGATCCCAATGTGATTCAGTTTGGAAAGGACCGAATGGCTGTAATCTGTACGGCTTACTTTTTATGCGGCATTATGGATACAATGGTGGGGGCACTCCGCGGTGTCGGTTATTCGCTGATGCCAATGATTGTTTCTCTGATCGGTGCCTGCGGCCTGCGGATTGTGTGGATTTTTACTGCGTTTCAGATTCACAGAAGTCTTTGGATGCTGTATATTTCCTATCCAATTACCTGGATTATTACCGGTAGTGTTCATATTCTTTGTTATATTCTTGTCAGAAGAAAGCAATTACAGACGGTAAAGAATCGGTAAAAATTCAAAAATGATGTGTGTATGAGAAAAAAATCAGTACACATAAGAAATTGAAAATAAATTATGTGTCAAAAATGACACGATATTAGAAATAAAAACACATAAATACAAGAAAAACAAACGATAAAATGGCTGAAAATCCCCATTTTACAGCATGTTAAAAAGTTGGCATATTATTTGCTTAATAATTGGTATAAGAAATTATTTCACAGGTGAAGGGCAGGCATTATGTGAGATAAGGAAAGTGGTTATTCAAAAGAGAGTGGATGATCACAATCAGACAAATAAAAGGGGGATTGCTATTATGAATTTTGGTATTCTTGTGTTATTAATTGCCATTATTCTCTTTGCATTGCTGGCGTTTAAGCAGTTAAGTGCATTGATTCTTGCGCCGGTAGTGACGATTTTCGTATTAATCTGTTCAGGTATTCCGATCATGGAAGGCTTGCAGGATATGTTCATGCCGGCGGCAGCAGATTACGTTTCTAAGTATTTCCTGACATTCTTTGTCGGTGCATTGTTTGGTGCGGTTTACCAGTTTACAGGTGCTGCAGAATCTATTGCACGATTTATCGGCGGCTTATGTCATGGTAAGTTTGTAGCTCCTATTATCATGTGTATCACAGGTATTCTTACTTTTGGTGGTGTCAGCGGTTTCGTTGTATTCTTCGTTATTTATCCGATTGCACTGAACCTTTTCAAGGAATCCAATCTGACAAGACGGCTGATTCCGGCTGCAATTTCAGCAGGCTGCTGGACATGGTCCATGTCAGCACCGGGTTCTCCGTCCATTCAGAATGTTATTGCGATCAAGAGTCTTGGTACTTTATCAACAGCTGCATTTGTACCATCTCTGATTGTATCCATTATTGAATTCCTGTTAATCTTTGTATGGCTGGAATATCGTGCCCGCAAGTTCACAAAGAACGGTTATTATTTTGATGATGCAAGATTAAAGACACAGCTGTCAGCAGAAGATTTGAACATTCAGGGACGTGAAGATTTGCCGCACTGGGTAATCGCATTCATTCCTATTATTCTGATTCTTGTTCTGTTTAATGGCTTTCATCTTGATGTTGTGCCATCTGTATTTTCAGGGGTTGCATTAGCAGCTATTCTGATGTTCAAATTCGTCAAGGGCGGTATTGAACAGTGGGTGAAAGTTTTCAATAAAGGTGCAGCAGACTCCGGTGTTGCCATTCTGAATACAGCCATCGTTGTTGGTTTCGGTGGTGTTGTTAAGAATACACAGGGATTTGCAGATCTTGTTACAGCATTAAAGGGTATGTCAATGCCTCCACTTGTATTCGTTATGATTACAGTTGCTATCTGTGCCGGTGCCTGCGGTTCTGCTTCAGGTGGTATGGGTGTTGCGTTTAACGCTCTGACAGATACATATCTTGCACTTGGTGCAAAATTACCTTACATTCATCGTATCGCTACAATTGCAGCAGGTACACTGGATACTCTGCCTCACCAGGGTGCTCAGATTACATTGCTTGGTATCTGCAAGCTGACACATAAGGAAGCCTACTTTGATATTGCGATTACACAGATTATTATCCCATTTATCACATGTGGTATTTTCATCCTTCTTGCTCAGATGGGATTATAAGAAGTGTTTAGATGCCTGATTTTAGGTGAATTTGAATTGAATGAACAAGCGAATAATTAAAATGTGAATGTTTCAAAAGATGTCTGATGGCAGAATGTTGTCAGGCATCTTTTGTCGTGCTAAAATAAAAGCAGTAATGATTACGAACAGGAGGGATTCATATGAAGGTTTATGAAGGTGCGATTCTGACGTGCGATGCCAATGATCAGGTAGCACGTTATCTTGTAGAAGACGGCGGCAGAATTTTATATGTAGGAGATGAATTGCCGGAAAGATATATCTCTGTTCGTCATGAGCGGCTTGGAAAGAAAGCATTGATTCCGGCCTTCACGGACAGCCATATTCACTTTGCGAGTTTTTCCACATTTCATGCAGGATTGAATGTCATGAATGCTGCCAGTAATGAAGAGATTCTTTCGATGCTGTCTGATTTTGCAAAGAAAAGTGACCAGAAGATGCTGATTGGTTTTGGTGCATCACCCTATTCGGTTAAGGAAAGAAGGCTTGTCAACCGAAATGAGCTGGACCGGGTCTGTCCGGATAAACCGGTTTTCATGGGGAAATATGATGGACATGCCTGCATTGTGAATACGAAACTCTATGAGCAGGTGAAGGATAAAGTGTCGGGGCTTCGTGGCTGCCATGCGGATACAGGGGAAATGAATCAGGAAGCCTTTTTTGCCATTTCGGATTATGTGACGAATTCGATTTCAGTACCACAGTTGTTAAAGAATATGCAGAAAGCCATTGATTATATGGCCTCCAGGGGGATCGGAATGATCCACACGGTAAGTGGGGTGGGGTTTGTCAGAGATCTGGATGTGGATTTGGAGAGATGGTTTGGACGTGGGCTGAATAACGGTATGCAGATGCGTGTCTTTTTCCAGACCATGGATGTGAAGAAAGTACAGAAACGGCATCTGCCGAGAGTGGGCGGATGTTTTGCCACTGCGTTAGACGGCTGCTTTGGTTCAAAGGATGCAGCGCTTCGTGTGCCTTATGAGAACAGCGACAGCAAAGGTGTTTTGTACTACAGTGATGCGCAGGTGGCAGAATTCTGCAAAAAGGCCAATCGTGCCGGACTGCAGATAGAGATGCATGCCATCGGTGATGCGGCTTTTGATCAGGCCACCAGAGCTTTGAAAGCGGCTTTGGATGATTATCCGCGGGAAGATCACAGACATGCCATTATCCATGCCTGCCTGCCGACGAAAGAAGGCATCGATATCTGTGAGAAATATCATATTTTGTTGCCGGTACAGAGCGCATTTATAGATTGGCCTCAGGAACCGGATGAATACCTGGAAGATATTCTTGGCGAGAGAAGTCAGCGGCTGAATCCGCTGCGGACATTTACGGAACATGGCATCATGATGAGTGCCGGTTCGGATGGACCGTGTACCGACCCGGATCCGATTGAATGGATGTATCGTGCCTGCAATCATAGTGTCCCGGAAGAATCCCTGACCGTACAGGAGGCACTTAAAATGTGCACGTATAACGGTTATTATACAACCTTCGATGAAAAAGAACGAGGCAGCCTGGAAACCGGTAAAATCGCAGATATGGTTATTTTATCAGAGAATCCTTATGAGAAAGATGTCAAAAATCTCCGGGATATTCAGGTTAAGCAGCTTCTGCTGCAGGGACGTCCGTACAAGCCATTAAAGGGCAGTGCGATTAGCCAGGTTCTGAAGGGTATGAGAAGCAGGAGCAAAATCTAAATGGACAATTTAACATTAAAAGTTATAGCCAGAATTTATACGGATTTTGGCGAGAAGTTTGGTGTGCCGAGGCAGAGTGGACTGGTTCCTGAACTGACCGGGAAGATAATATTTGAGTCGGAATATCGTGTGCCGGAGGCACTCTCCGGGATAGAGGGTTATTCGTGGCTGTGGCTTTTGTGGGGATTTTCGGAATCACCCAGGAATAAATGGTCACCGATGGTGCGTCCGCCAAGGCTGGGAGGCAACAAAAAAGCGGGTGTTTTTGCCACACGTTCTCCTTTCCGACCGAATCCGGTAGGCATGTCTTCTGTGAAAATAGAGGACATTCAGCTCCAGACAGATGAAGGACCTGTGATCATCGTTTCGGGTATTGACATGATGAACGGCACGCCAATTTATGATATTAAACCCTATCTGCCTCATGTGGACTGTCATCCGGAGGCACTTGGCGGCTTCAGCGGACAGTTCAAGGATTACAGGCTGAAAGTGTCATGTGCTTCGGAATTTCTGATGCTTTTTCCGTCGGATAAACGAGAAGCACTGCTGGGGGTACTGGCCCAGGATCCGAGACCGGCTTATCAGAATGATCCGGAGCGAGTGTATGGCGTTAATTTTGCCGGGCGAAATGTGCAGTTTAAGGTGGATGGTGATCGGCTGACTGTTTGCAGTGTGGATGGATGTACGATATAAGAATTAGGTATTGGCAGGAACATATAGAATTGAAGCAAATGATATGGAATCCTGTGTTTAATAGAATGTGGCCGAAATGAATAAATAACTAAGACTTCCCATACCTAAAATGGGCTTCGCACCTTGAAAATTCAATACTTCAGCTAACAAAATAGCGATTTA
>NZ_JBBMEK010000175.1:0-7012 GCF_040096555.1 Coprococcus intestinihominis
ACACTATTCTGTTAAAAAATAAACACTTCTCTTATTTAAGTGAGGCGAAATACGACCCGCGCATTTCGCCCCGAAAATGTCAAACCGTCTCTTAAATTAAACTCAGATCAATCCAATTAGAAATCTGTCAGGTTTGCTTTACGTTTTTCAAGGAATGCTGTCATACCTTCCTTCTTATCATCTGTTGAGAATGATAAGCCGAACAGATTTGCTTCAAGTGTAAGACCACTTGCAAGATCTGTATCCATACCTGTGTTGATAGCCTGTTTAGCAAGAGAAACAGCATAGCTACCCTTGGACATGATCTTCTTAGCCATTGCTTTACATGTATCAAGCAGTTCTTCCTGAGGAACAACCTTATTAGCAAGACCGATTCTGTAAGCTTCCTGAGCATCGATCTGATCACATGTGAAGATCAGTTCTTTTGCACGGCCCTTGCCTACAAGACGTGGGAGACGCTGTGTGCCGCCGAAACCTGGAAGAATACCAAGACCTGTTTCTGGCTGACCAAACTTAGCATTGTCAGATGCTACACGAATGTCGCATGCCATAGAAATCTCGCAGCCACCGCCAAGAGCGTATCCGTTAACTGCTGCGATTGTAACCTGAGGCATTGTTTCAAGCTTTAAGAAAGCTTCTTTAGCAAGAAGACCCATCTTTCTTCCTTCAGCAGGTGTTGCATTCACCATTTCAGAAATATCTGCACCTGCAACGAAAGCCTTTGTGCCTGAACCTGTCAGAATAACAACTCTGATATCTTTGCGTTCTGCAATTTCGCCAAAGCACTGGTCAAGTTCTGCAAGTGTTTCACTATTCAATGCATTCAGTGACTTTGGTCTGTTGATTGTTACTACTGCTACCTCGTTTTCGACTTCCATTAATAAATTGTTCATAAAGCATCCTCCTAAACTTATGATACATAATTAATTATTGTCACAAACAATTATTGGTACGCTAACTGTTTGTGTATGTGCTTATTATAATATCTCTTTTTCATTTTGTCTATCCATTTTTGAATGATTTTGTCACAAAAATCACAATCCAAATTTGTATAATTTGCCAAAAATTGAAAATGATTGAGTTTTTTTCTTTCAATTGAAGTACTTGGTATCAATTTTGTTGTAACAAACCAACTTATAAATTCCCCATCCCGGCATTTTAAACCTTATGGACATTATAATAATTGAATAAATTTCTCTGGAATTGCTTGACAATCCGCCAAAACCCATTTAAACTAAAATAGTTCGTCTGCCAATTATTTTGGCAGGCAAAATGCATCGAACTGTTATAAAGCTATTTGTATATTAAGAAAAGGAGCAACATGGAATTAAATCAATGTATTAACTATCTGCTCACCACATCTCAGCACAGGGTCTTCCAGGAAGTCAGCAAACGCCTGGAACCCTTTGATGTTACACCTGTTCAGTATGGTGTGCTCTACTGTCTGTGGAAGGGTGACAAAACGACTCCGAAGGAAATTGCAGCGGAGTTGAAACTTGAAAATTCAACAATTTCAGGTATTCTCGATCGTATGGAGAAGAAGGATCTGTTAAAACGCCAGGTCAGTACAGAAGACCGCCGTTACATAGAAGTTGTTTTGACAGAGAAGGGGGCTGCCCTTGAGAAGCCGGTTCTCGATACTATCGATACAGCGAATATCGACATTCTGGCTGATATCTCTGATGAAGAACAGCAGATACTGAAGAAGAATCTCAGACTGCTGGCAGGACTGGAAGAGGATTAGAAGTTTCAGTCATTATAATAAACCCGCTGTAAAACCTATATTGGGAGGTTTTACAGCGGGTTTTCTCTTTTGTAAACAGGATTTTTCTTGACATTCCCTTAAGTAAACTGCTTAATCGTCCGACTGCCATCATTCAATCAGATTTTCTCAATCACAACCCCGTGGGCAATTCCCGGTACACTCTGTCCTTCATTAAAGCTCACCGTTGACAACAATGCGCCTGTGGGTACAAATAGTATTCTCTGCCATTCTCCCCGATTTATTTTCGGCAGCAGATAGGCCGCCAGTGTTACTGCACTGCATCCGCAGCCGCTGCCGCCTGCATGGGTATCCTGGCTCTCCGAGTCAAAGATCAGCATACCACAGTCCAAATGCCTGTCACTGATATCATAACCATGTTCAGCCACCAGTTTCAGAAGAATCTGCTGTCCCACTTTCCCCAAATCTCCGGTGATAATAGCATCATAATCTGTGGGCTGCCTGTTAAAATCCTTTAAATGCTGACAAATGGTATCACAGGCCGCCGGTGCCATGCAAGCCCCCATATTCATAGAATCTTTCACACCAAAATCAATGATGCGCCCGGGAGTTCCGCCAGTGATTTTCGCCATAGCTTTACCTTTTTTATCTTCTGCCGCCACGATCACGGCTCCACTACCTACAACGGTCCAAGTGGCGGATAACGGCCTCTGATTGCCATAGGGCAAAGGAAAGCGGAACTGTTTTTCAGCTCCTGCAAAATGACTGGATGTCACTGCCAGCGCATAATTGCCTGCACCGCCGCACAGGGCCATAGAAGCCAGAAGCAGGGATTCTCCAATGGTGGAACATGCCCCATACACACCAAAAACCGGCCGTTCCAGCTCCATCAGTCCAAAAGATGTAGCAATCAGCTGCCCCAATAGATCTCCGGCAAAAAGAAAATCCAGTTGTTCTTTGGATAAACCGGCCTTTTTAATCGCTTTCTCTGCCGCCATCAACTGCATGGTACTCTCTGCCTGCTCCCATGTCTCCATGCCAAACTTCGGGTCTTTCTCCACATGGTCAAAATACTGTCCAAGAGGTCCCTGTCCCTCTTTCTCCCCTACAACAGAAGAAGCCGCCAGAATCACCGGCGGCTTCTCAAAAATCATTGAATTATTGCCAACTTTCTGAATCATACATAAGCCTCCACGTAGAATGTGTCTTTTGTATCAGTATGAATCAAAAAGTAAATATTATTCCTGACAACAAACTCTGCCTGTAATTGTAAAACCTCCGCTGCTGTGATATGATAATTACATTGAAACCATCATCGAATTCGATTATTTTTTCAGAAAGGAGCTGGCATGATGCAAACATTCAATATTCCTGTTGGTATTTCTGACTTTTCAGAAATCCGTCAAAACGGATATTACTACGTTGATAAAACCGGCCTGATTGCCTAATTATTAACCAACTCTGCTGCAAAAGTCACCCTCATTACAAGGCCCCACCGCTTTGGCAAAACCCTTGGCATGAGCATGCTGGCTGCTTTCTTCGATATTCATAAAAACAGTGACACTTTATTTGAAGGACTTGAAATTTCCAAAGATACTGCGTCCTGCCAGAAATGGATGAATCAATATCCCACACTCTTTCTGACTTTCAAAGATGTGGATGGGCTGAATTTTGATGACGCATACGGTCAGCTTGCTGCCCAGATTGCTGATTTATACAAAGAACATGCATATTTGCTTGATTGTCCGATTATAGACAGCGATGATAAACAGATTTTTCTTGAATTGAAAGCAGGCACTGCCGGCAAAATTCACCTCAGCCGTTCTCTGGTTCTGCTGATGCGCATGATGAAAACGTATTATCACAAACCGGTTATTCTTTTACTGGACGAATACGATGTTCCACTTGCAAAAGCCAGCAGCCATGGGTATTATACCGAAATGCTCAGCCTGATTAAAACGCTTCTGAGCACCGCACTCAAAGATAACCCCAATCTCTGCTTTTCTGTGATTACCGGTTGCCTCAAAATTGCAAAGGAAAGCATTTTTACAGGCACTAATAATTTTGTATCCGACACCATCAGTCATTCCCGCCTGAATGAATATTTCGGTTTTACTGAAAATGATGTCAATACGCTTCTCAAAAAAGCACATGCAGAAATATATGCTTCACAGGTAAAATACTGGTACGACGGGTACCGTTTCGGAGATTTTGACGTCTACTGTCCATGGGATGTGATGAATTACCTCCGAGATTTGCAGATAAATCCTCAAGCTCAACCTTCAAGTTATTGGAAAAACACCAGTGATAATGCCATTATCCGTTCTTTTATTGATTATGCAGGCAATACCATCACCAAAAAGCTTGAAAAACTGCTCTCCGGTGAATACATTCTTCAGCACATCGATGAAAATCTGACTTATGATTATCTCCATTCTTCCGAAGATAATCTGTGGAGTATTCTTTACCTGACCGGTTATCTGACCAGAGCCGATAACGTACAGCTTTCCGCCCCTCAGACGGACGGTGTCTATGCGCTGAAAATTCCAAACGCTGAAATTCGTGAAATCTTTGAGACTACCGTTATCAAATGGTTTGACGACAGTGCCCGAACCTGGAACAGACAGGCATTGTTTCAGGCTGTCTGGAATACAGACTGTTCCCGAATCACTGATGAAATGACCAAACTTCTGCGAAAAACCATCAGTTACCATGATTATCTCGAAGATTATTACCACGCTTTTCTGGCAGGTATCTTTGCAGGATCCAGTTATATCGTTGAATCCAATAAGGAACATGGTGAAGGCCGCAGTGATGTTGTGGTCTATGATACTGAAAACAGCCGCGTTGCCGTCTTCGAAGCAAAGTACTCAAAATCTCTTGAGCAGATGGAATCAGATTGTGACGCTGCTCTGCAGCAGATTGAAGAGAAAATGTATGCCAAAGAATATGAAGATGGGTATGACCAGATTCTATGCTATGGTATTGCTTTTTTCAAAAAGCGCTGTCTGGTTCAGGCTGTAAAAAATGACTAGAAAATAGAATTTTAAACACCAACTAACTTGACGAATACTTAAAACAAAAATATCCTGAATAAGCATTTCAAAATCATCTGAAAATGATTTTTCTTATCAGGATATTTCTGTTTCTGAATTTCTAATTTCAGCAATAATATACCTATTATTCTTGTCAATCACTAATTCTTCTTTATGTTCTAGCACTTGAGGATGCATTTCTTCCCAGATATCGTACCAGTCTAAACACGACTTATACCATTGTTCTAATACATCATCTACCTGACTTCCGACACTTTCGGGATATAGATTTTCATCAACAGAAGTTAGTTCTTTGACATCCGATGAACCAACTTCATCATCGCATACCTGCTCTATCCACTTTTCCCACTCATCCTGCTTCATTTTCTTCACCGAATGATAATAATTCTCCGCTTTCTCAGCCGCATCTGCCATAGCTTCTGCTGCCAATCTTAACTGCCAGTCGAGAAAGGCCTGGTCTGTGGACAGTTCATGTCCAAGCAGTGTAGCGCCCTTCGGCACATTTTTCAAGCCCGCAATGAGGGCCTGGTCCTCGGCGGTCATCTGTCCCAGGACAACGGCGGCGTCTTTTTCTGAAACACCGGCAGCCCGGTATTGATTCATCCGCTCCAGCCGTTCCATATAATGTCTGTAGCCAAATGGGTAATAAGATACCTGACCGTTCTCAAAAATCAGCAGCGCATCCGCCACCTGTTCAATGAAATAACGGTCATGGGAAATAAAGAGCATGGTGCCTTTGTAAACTCTAAAAGCAGATTCCAGGGTTTCTCTGGCCGGAATATCCATATGATTGGTAGGCTCGTCCAGCATCAGGAAGTTCGGCCGTTTTTCAAGGATTTCTGCCAGTACGAGCCGGGCTTTCTCACCGCCGGAAAGGTCGCTGACCGTTTTCTGCACATCAGCCCCTTCAAAAAGCCATGCTGCCAGTTCATTCCTGACATCTTTCTCCGGCATGGCAGGAAAAAGGTCATGAAAATGCTCCAGCACTTTCTTGTCAGATGTCAATGCTGCCGACTGCTGATCGAAATATCCCGGTTCTATATGAAGTCCCAGCTGACATTTACCCTTGACAGGTGCCAGAAGTCCCGCTACTGTCTTGAGAAAAGTCGTCTTGCCGGCACCGTTTGGCCCGATAATGCCGATCTTCTGTCCCCGTCGGATGCGCAATGAAAGTTCTGCAATAGCCTTGCCGTCGTAACCAATCTTCAATTCTTCTGCCTCAGCTACCCATTTGCCACCCATCACCGCAGGTACCAGTTCCCCGGTAAAAATATGTTCTGCCAGTGTCGGCGGAGTCGGCAATTTCTCCATGCGCTCTATCAATTTTTTCTTGGATCGAGCAAAGGCTGCCTTTTTCGGTTTGTGCTTGAAACGCTCGATCAGCTGATTCAGCCGTTCCAATTCTGCCTGCTGCTGCTCGTACTGCTTCTTCCAGATGGCCAGATTCTTCAGCTTCTGCTGTCGAAACTGGGTATAATTGCCCACATAACGTACAAGTTTCTTATCTGTCAGCTCATAGACAATTTCTGCCGTTTCATCAATAAAATATCGGTCATGGGAAACCATGACAACCGCGCCCGAATAATTCTGCAGATAATTTTCCAGCCACCGGACACTCTCCATGTCCAGATGATTCGTTGGCTCATCCAACAACAGGATATCCGGTTTTTCCAGGAGCAGCCGTACCATAGCAATCTTTGTCTGTTCTCCTCCGGAAAAATCCGACAAACGTTTTTCTTTATCTTCTTTTGCAAAGCCAAAGCCAGTAAAAATCCTGTCATATTCCTGCTCGAATTCGAAGCGCTCCCGGTCCCAGGTATCTCTGGAAGGGCACAGCACCATCATCTCTTCCTGCACCGTATGGGCAGTATTCTCAAAGATCTGCTGTCTCAGCATGCCAATAGTCACATTTCTTGCCAGATAAATGCCCTCACCCTGCCTGCGGTCATCTCTTTCCAGAAACAGCTCCCCGGCAATCAGCCGCAAAAACGTTGTTTTTCCGGAACCGTTCGGACCGGTAATGGCAATGCGTTCCCGCCCCTTGATCTCAAAATCGAAATGCTCCAGAAGATTTTCACCGCCAATGGCCAGTGTGCCGTCCGTAATCCGATACAGCATCTTAAATCTCCACTGTACCCTGCAGGTAATTGATAAACTGCTGTGCCGTACGTCCGGAAATACCGCCGTGACGCATCTCCCACTTATTTGCCTCAGCACAGAGTTCTTCATCTGT
>NZ_JBBMEK010000176.1:0-6997 GCF_040096555.1 Coprococcus intestinihominis
AGGAAGGAAGAGGAAAATGAAAAAGTATTATGTGGTACATGCAAAGCTAATTTTGGGAATGGTGCTCTTATCTTCTGCATCTCTTTTGTGGAACGGGGTTCAATTTTTTAGTCAGAAAGATAATCTTATTGAAGAGAGAAAAAATCAGAAAGAGGTTTCTTATGAATATAAAAAAATGGAATTTGCTCATTCAAAAGTAAAAGATTCGGTGGACTGTTATCTGTGCGGAGATAATAAGTGCAGCCTTATGGGAATGTATCGGAATTCTGATGAATTGGGGATTGTCAGTGTTAACCATTGGCATGTGGAAAATCTCCGTACATGGAACAGGGATGATGAAGGACAACTGATTAATTCCGGCGGTTCTGTAAATACAATTACAGGAACGGGAGAGGGTGGCAATTTCTTTTACAGTAGCCCTATGAGTAATCGTGGGATTTCTAATGTAAAAGTGAACTATGGAGAAGATAGTATTTTAGATGGAAAGGTAGCGAGAAAATTATTCTGCCAAGCTTGTCTGGAGAAGCTGGAAAGGGTAACAGAAACTTATGTGCCGGAAGACAAAAGCACTAAGGTAAGAGATTTATTTCTTATAGATTTTAAAACCATGGAACTGTATTCCCTACAGGGACAATATACAGCATATATGATTCGAGATTATTATGTGCAAATTGATTATCAGGAGGAAGGCTTGAAAGTGACAGCCTTTTATGCACCGATATTGGAAAATGGGGAAAAAAGAATAGAATAATATTTATGTATTATAAGACAAGTTAAAGGATTTTGATTATCAGTTGATAATTGAAATTCTTTTTTTATGGTTTTTTACACTTAAATTTATATTTATTTACAGAAACATCACATGTACCGCCTTTTTATTTATTGAAGTTTGGTACATTGACAATTAAATACAGTAGTCACTGAAGCGTTCAGACGGATGTACACAGGAGAATGGAAAACAGTTTGGAGGAATTATATGTTGTTGTTAAGCGTTATAGGTGGCATTTTATTTTTTTTATTGTATTGCTGCCTTGTGGTAGGAAAAAGAAGTGATAGAAAACTGGCAGATTATGAGGAAAGAGAAGAACAGAAAACAAGTAAAGATACTGCAAAGAAATTGGGGGCAGATATATGGGAAAAACAGGAGTAATAAATAGGGATTTTACTGGGGAGGAAAATAACGTTTACCATGATGTAATCCGGCTATTTAAAATATATCGAGCCGTAAACTGGAGAATGCAGATTAAAGTCAATCAAGTAAAGCACCGGATACGGGAAGAGTATGGAACGGATCTTGATGAATTTTTGGATAGTATCTATCAGGCTGGTATGGATATCAATCAGGATTTAGATGATATGAAGCAGAGGATAGAAGTAATCAACCGATCTAATAAGTTTCTGAAACTGATAGATGAAGCGGTAGAGTTGATGAGAAATTTTCATCCGCAAGGAGAACGTTATTACTGGGTTTTATATTACAGTTATATGTCAGCACGAAAAGCAGAGAACATAGATGAGATATTAGACCTGTTAGAGCCGCATTTTCCAAAAATCACACGAATACACCGGGCAACGTATTTCCGATGGCGAGAGCAGGCTTTTCAAGCTGTCAGCAGTATTTTGTGGGGATATGAAGACGAGAGCAGACAGATTATTGAGTACTTCAAAAATAATTTTGAAGTGGAATAGATATTCTGTTGACATGAAAAGTGCGAAAAATTTATATTAGGTACAAGTAATCAATGCGCATAAATTACACAATAATTTTTGAAAGATTTGTACCGGAAAGGAGAGACAAAATATGTTAATGATACCGATTGACACAGGAAATAAAGCAATTAAAACAGAAAATTTTGAGTTTCATTCTGGGATTACGGCATTGGAGAGCATGCCGGGGGAAAATGAAGAGGCGTTAATGTTTCAAGATAAATATTATCGGTTAAGCCATGAAAGAAATGTGTATTTGCCGGATAAGACGCTGGATGACCGTTATTACCTACTGACACTGTTTGCAATTGCAAAAGAATTGGAAAAGCTGAGACAGTCCAGACCATTTATTCCGGGGGAACTGATTAGTATGGACCTGGTAGTAGGACTTCCGCCGCTATATTATCGGAGTCAGTACAAAAAGTTCAGAGACTACTTTTATCGAGAGGGGCGGTTGGTTCATTGTGCATATATGGGAAGGTCATACCGATTGACTTTCTCTAATGTATATGTTCATATGCAGACATACGCTGCATATCTGTATCTGGCGAAAGAACTGAAACTGTCTACATATCCAAAAGTATTGATGATTGATATTGGCGGATATACCTTAGATTACATGTTATTGGAGAAGGGTATGATTTTGTGGAATTACACAGATTCAACAGGAAAAGGCGTTATCTCCATGTATCAGAGGGTAAATAAAGGGATTCGTGAAAAGTTTGACTTGGACTTAAAAGAAAATGATATTGATTCTGTTCTGAAAGAAGAAAGCTGTATGTACGGCGAGGCGATTCGAAAACGGGTAGTAGAAATCGTTACCGAACATGTGGAAGAAATACTGGGAATGTTTCGGGAGTGCGGAATAGATTTGCGTTCGGCAATGACGATTTTTGTAGGTGGAGGTTCAATTCTTTTATCAAAGATAATTGAAACCGTGTGGAAACGATATGACGGAGAATATTACGTGGTAAATGATTCAAAAGTCAATGTACATGGGTACCGAAAAAAATATCTGTTTGATAAAAAAATGCAGTAAAAGGGAGGTATCCTTATGGCAAAACAGGATGAACACCGTTTTAATTTGAGATTTGATGAAGATGATGAAAATCATAGACGGGTAAGTGCCTATTTGAACCAATGTGGCAGAAAAAAGGCAAGATACATTGTAAAGGCGGTACTTGCCTATTGGGAGCTGCAAGATGGAAGGATACCGGTTGTAGAACAGCCGGAAAGGAAACAGTTATCAGAAACAGAGTCAGCGATTCATAAAATAGGAGAACAGGATAAGGCGGACAGACTGATTCAGGTAGAAGATGTAAAGGATAGTGGGCTGGATCGGGAGGAAGCTGATTTGATGCGTCAGAATTATGCAATGTTTGAGGATATGGAGTAGGAAAGGAGAGAGGTATACGAGAACAAAAAGAAATGCAGGCAGAATGACGCTGGCAATCATCATTGCGGTATTGATCATGTTTTTGTTTCAATGTTTTTTTGAAGTAGCGTATGTAAACGGGAAGTCAATGGAACCGACTTTTCAGAATGGAGATGCACTCTTATTAAAGAAATGGGGAGTACCAAAAAAAGATGATATTATTATCGCATACATAGAAGAACTCGACCTCATGGTAGTAAAAAGAATACTGGCTATAGAAGGTGATGTAGTCAGTATAGACGAAAGTGGTGTATACGTGAATGGGAAAAAAGCTGCGGAATCTGTTGATATGAAACGGACGAGTATGGAATTTATAGTAACTGCAAATCAGTATTTTCTAATCGGGGATAATATGATGGATTCTTTGGACTCACGTATTTGGGGATGTATAGGCAGAAGTGCTGTCCAGGGGATCGTTATAAAAAAATTATTTTAGAGGAGGCAGAAGAATCATGAAAATGAACAAAATATATGGATTGTGTGCAGTGCAGCTTATGGGGGTAGGTGTACAGATTATGAATAGGGTAGCAGGAAGTATGATTGTCTTTCTCGGTGTCATAGGAATTATTTTGTTTGTGGCACGAGAGGATATGGAACGTCGAAAATATAAGACTTGTCCAAAGTGCAAGGCACAAATACTGAAGAAAGCACGTATCTGTCCAAAATGCGGAAATCAGTATATGCAGGCTGTATCGGAAGAAGCATTAATGGAGATGATTGAACAGAGATGTGTTGAAGAGGAAGAAAGAACTTCAGAAATGATTGATTGTGACTTTGAGAAAATTGAGGAAGTGGCAGTAGACACATTTACTTCTTTCGATGGGGATATACAGGAATTTTTGGAGAAAAAGGACTCTCAGGAGAATATATTAACTGTGAATTAAGAAAATGCTAGTAAAAAGTAAGAATTGACATAAGAGATTGGTGTTAAGATTATACTAAATAACCATTTTAATATTGAAAGATACAAAAGAAAGGTATAATCTCATATAGAAGTATAACAAATATTTTGGCAGATATTTCTAGAGATAAACGGTAGAGTTATAAAAAAGAAATACTGCAATCAAGGTAATATAAGCGAAATAACAGACTGTTGGGACATGATCCTGACAGTCTATTTTTTTGTCGAAAAATGTATTTTTCTGCATGAATATATGCGGATGCAGAAAAAATACTGGGCAAGGTCACCGCCTGAAAGGTTCAGCGAAATGAGTAAAAACTTTCAGGAGGCAGAGATGGATAAATATAATGATGAATTAAAAATGCAGTTTAGTGCGTATGTGAAACAGTCAATTTTAAACAGGAGAGGACAATACCTGAGGAAAAAATACAGGATTGAAAGTCTTGAAGTAAATTATGAAGAGTACCTGAGTGTTCTGAAGCAGGATACAGAAGAACTATTTGGAAAAATAGAAAAACTGTCAGGGAAAGTATTTAGTGAGATAGTAGAGAGCAGGCTGCTTTTAGAACAGATAGAAGATTATCAGCTTTTACAAGCATTAATTACGTTATCTGAAGAACAGAAAAAAGTAATTTTGCTCCGTATATTTTACGAAAAAACATTTCGAGAAATTGATTGGATTCTTGGATTTCCAGAGAAAAAAGCTGAAAATACATACTATAATGCTATCAGAAAGCTACGGAAATTAATGGGAGGTAAACGTCATGGAGTTTAAAGAAATGTTGAAGTATGCGAAAGCATATGATAAAAGAGCGATGATGGATATAATAGAAATGTACCGTCCATTATTGATTAGTAAGTCGGTTGTGAATGGAAAGTTTGATGAAGATCTATATCAGGAATTTGTCTATACCATGTTGATGTGTATTTTAAAATTCCCATATCCTCAATCAAAACCGGAAGAATAAGGGGGATACTATATGTTGTATTTTGGTATTGACACAAACCATATATTGTTATAAGATAAAATTGGTACAAGTATTTTTCAGAAAATAATTTCTGAAAGAAGGGTTTTTGTTTCGGCATAGGTTGGAACTAAAATTTAGGCAGTTTACTGCGTGTAAATTAAGAAGAAAGACATTGATTATTTTAGGATGATCGGTGTCTTTTTTTGTTTGCCTGAAAAAATGTATCGGGAAGGAGGATAGTGTTACGGAAACTACAGGACATGGAAAGGAGGAACACGAATGAAAACGAAGAAATTTATACAGATTTATGGTAAAGTCATGCTGCCGGTAATCAGAGGAATGAGCGCAAAGTATTTCAGCAATGGAACATGGAAAGAAACAGCGAAAGTCAGGCGTATTGTGGAGGTGACGGATACATATATTAAGTTCGAAACAGACCGTATTCGTTATTGTATTGATTTTGGAATGGTAGAAAGTGCTGTACTGCCAGCAGCGGCATAGAAGAAAGAGGGGAAAGGCTGTTATATATTGACGGTCTTTCTCCTATAAGGGAAAAAAGAGATGAAATTGCCATGAGTATGCGACTATATTGCAACCCCATTGTTATTGACAGATGACTTCCTTGAAGATACAATGGTAAAGTAAAGTTTTGTGCATGAACGAAACTTGCATGGAGAGCCGCAAAACATTACAGCAAACAGACAGTCACAAAAGGGCTGTCTTTTTTTATGCAAAAAGTAAGTTGATTTTCATACAGAAGGGAGGGAAGTTATTGGCAGGAAATATCAAAAAACAGAATATGGATAGTCTAAAAACGGGGAATCAGTACATGCAACTGGTTCCTCGTTTTGCATTTATTGCTTTTTTAGCTGTTGCACTGATTGCGGTTTCGGCATCACCTGTTTTTGCCGCCGGTATTTTTGATACAGCAAAAAATGCGATGCAGACAGTTTACAAAGATGTAGCGGGGATAGCAACAGTAGCAGCGGTTGTGTGTGCGGCAGTTTGCTTATTCTTAATGAATTTTTCTAAATCAGGTCGGACAGTAGATGAATCAAGATCCTGGTTAAAGAGAATCATCATTTGCTGGGCAGCACTCATGACAATGGGAGCGATTGTAACATATTTCGAGAGTATCATTCCGAAGAGTATGTTCGGCGGTTAATGTAAACAGAAAAAGCCGGTGCTCTCCCGGCAGAAAGGAGGTTGCCTGAAAGGGTAAGAAACATACATGGGTTGGTTATTAGAATTATTGGTCGAGGGAATCAGAGAAATGCTGTCACAGTTTGTAATCGACATGATGACGCTTGTGACGGATATGTTTACAGAGCTACTGTCCTGTGACCTTAGTTTATTTGAAGAATTATTTTCTGTGGTAGGAGACCTGTATACGAATGTGATGCTACCGATGGGAATAGCCCTGCTTCTTTTGATTTGTGTCTGGCAGTTATTTAAAAGCATGTTTGGAAAAGCAGGAGTTTCCAGTGAAGATCCAATAGAATTGGTATGCCGGACTGGAATCAGTCTATTTTTTATTGTGGCGGCAAAGCCATTAGTTGACTATATTCTGACGGTGGCAGGTACACCGTATCAATGGATTGCGGGAACGGATATTGAGGTAAGCAGCTTTTCCGAATATGTATCAGCATTGGAAGGACTGACTGGCGGACTGGGAATTGACAGTTTAAACATAGCAGTGCTTATGTTAATCATGCAGTTTGTAGTTGCATGGAATTATTTTAAAATGCTCTTTGTAATTGCAGAGAGATATGTATTGCTTGGTGTATTTTCCTACACTGCACCTTTAGCATTTGGTACGGGCGGTTCAAAAGCAACAAATAACATTTTGGCATCATGGGCGAAGATGTTTGGCGGACAGATTGTGTTAATTATTCTGAATTCATGGTGTTTGAAAATGTTTTTATCAGGGTATGGGAATCTTAATGCAAGCAGTTACGGATTTACCAAATTCTTTGTCGCAACGTT
>NZ_JBBMEK010000177.1:0-6912 GCF_040096555.1 Coprococcus intestinihominis
CGCATAAACACCACCTGATGCTCATGGATATTCTGTATCGGAAAATTGGATGTCCGACATTCCTTGGCATCAAAGCAGACCGGAATACCTTGTACTGCACCGATATAATCCACCGTACTACGATGTTCAAAATAGGCCAGGGTAATCCTTCTTGTTTCCTGATCCATTCTCACCGGCGTGATTGGCGTCGGAATCTTCTGGATCAATGCCAGATGCTGTTCTCTGTATTTTTCATTGGTTCGGTTGATCAGCTCTTCAAGGAGAGAACCTCGAAGTCCTCTGGAATTCCAGGTTGCCATCAGGACATCCACTCCTTCTTAAAGCAGATTCCCTCTCCCATCATCACCCGTACAAAATCCTTAGGAAGCGGTGCGGTAAATATTTTCCCGGACAAATTATCAAAAGGTGGCTGACATTCCGGCATTTTAAGGATAGCCGCATGCAGCAGCTGACGTTTGATACCGTATTCCTTTTTAAAAGCCATATTCATCTCCGGGCTGCCATATTTATAATCACCAATGATCGGATGTCCAACGCTTGCCAGATGGGCGCGGATCTGATGAGTCCGGCCTGTAATCAGAAAAACCTTCAGCAGTGTACAGTTTTTTCCCTCTGCCAGCGGTTCATATTCCGTTTCAATATAATCCGCCTGATGTCTGGCTTCTTTTGTGATGGTTACCTGATTGGAAGCCTCATCTTTGTGCAGATATCCATGAAGTCTGACCTTCTCAGTAACTTTCCCTGCGACAATACAGAAATAGTATTTGTGAATGGTACGATCACGAAAGCCCTCTGACAGGAACTGCAAAGCTGCCAGTGTCTTGCCGCCGGTGATCAGTCCGCTTGTGTTGCGGTCCAGTCGATTACAGACTGACGGGTGAAAGGTCTGAAGCATCTCTTTCGTGAGCTGTCCGCTCTCCAAGAGCCACCCGATCATCATTTCATTGATGGACACATCCTCCTGTGCCGCTTTCTGGGACAGCACCCCCGGTGCCTTGTTCATAATAATAATCTGATTATCTTCATAAATAATCTCTGGTTTCGGCAATCGTTTTGCCGACATATTCTCTACGACGCCTTTAAATTTATCAAAAGTTTCATCAGACAGCCAGAATGTGACTGTATCCCCAACATTCAACTTTTCGCTGCCGTCTGCCTTTTTGTCATTTAATGTAATGTTTTTCTTTCGAAGCATCTTGTAAATAAAACTTTTCGGTGCTTCACTGAGGGTTTTCCCCAGATATTTATCCAGTCGCTGGCCGCTTTCATTCGTGCCGACGATGAGCTTTTTCACTCTGTGACCCCTTCTTTCTATTAGTAGATGTGTTTCTTGATATATTTTCAGTTGTGCGCTTCCTGCTATTGTTCCTGCTGCTGAACTTGCCATTTCGTGAGCTATTGTTCTTTGCATTGTTTGTTCTTACATTGCGGTTCTGCGCCGGTGCTTTGCCGTATCCGTGATGCATCGGTCTAGGCGGTATCAGACAACGACTGTCAAAACCGATTAAATCTTCTCTTCCCGCCTTGATCAGCGCCTCTTTTACTAACTGATAATTTTTCGGATCCCGATACTGGATCAGGGCTCGCTGCATATCTTTCTCATGAGGATCCTTCGGCACGTAAACCGGTGTCATGGTCCGTGGATCAAGCCCTGTATAGTACATACAGGTCGATAAAGTGGACGGTGTCGGATAGAAATCCTGCACCTGTTCCGGCATATACCCAAGATCCCGGATATATTCAGCCAGAGTGACGGCATCCTTCAATTCAGATCCCGGATGAGAAGACATAAGATACGGCACCAGATACTGATCCATACCAAGACGCTGGTTCATCTTCTTATACTGTTTTGTAAAATCCACATATACTTCATGATGCGGTTTGCCCATCTTGTCAAGCACCGCGTCACTGACATGTTCCGGCGCCACTTTCAGCTGACCGCTGATATGATACTGACACAATTCTTTCAGGAATGTTTTGTCCTTATCTGCCAGCAGATAATCAAAACGAATACCGGAGCGGATAAAAACCTTCTTAATTCCCGGCAATGCCCGGAGCTTGCGCAGAAGTGTCACATAATCCTTGTGATCTGCCTGCAACTGGGAACACGGTTTCGGGAACAGACACTGCTTATTCGGACAGGCGCCGCGTTTTAACTGATGTTTACAGGCAGGATGCCTAAAATTTGCCGTTGGTCCGCCTACATCGTGGATATAGCCCTTAAAATCTTTGCGTTTCGTCAAAGCTGCTGCTTCTTTTACAATGGATTCATGACTTCTGGTCTGTATGATCCTTCCCTGATGGAAGGTCAGGGCACAGAAACCGCATCCGCCGAAGCAGCCCCGATTGCTCACCAGACTGAATTTAATTTCCTCAATAGCCGGCACGCCGCCGAGGGCTTTATAAGACGGATGATAATCTCTCACATAAGGCAGGTCATAGACATCGTCCATTTCCTGCTCGCTTAAAGGTTTGGCCGGCGGATTCTGGATCACGTACATACGGGCCCCGTACTTTTCAATCATTCGCTTGCCGGAAAATGGGTCTGTATTCTGATACTGGATATAAAAGCTTTCGGCATATTTGCGCTTATCAGCGGCAATTTCATCAAATGTCGGCAGCATAATAGCTTCTTCACCAAAATCTTCGGCCTTTTTACTCTTAAAAACAGAACCAGCCACCCAGGTAATATCCGACACATCAATCCCGCTGTCTAAAGCATCCGCCACCTCAACGATTGAACGTTCACCCATACCATACAACAATAAATCTGCCGATGACTCAATAAGCAGGGATCTTCGGATTTTGTTGGACCAGTAGTCATAGTGCCCCAGTCTTCGAAGGCTGGCTTCAATACCGCCCACAATAATCGGTTTCTCCGGGCATGCACGACGGATCATATTACCATAGACAACCGCCGCATAGTCCGGTCTTTTGCCGTAAACGCCACCCGGCGTAAAGGCGTCCTGATGACGCCTTTTCTTTGAAACCGTATAATGATTCACCATGGAATCCATATTGCCGGCACTAACAAGAAATCCCAGTCTCGGCACACCAAGTGCCATCACTGACTGGTCATTTTTCCAGTCCGGCTGTGAAATAATACCCACTTTATAGCCATGGGCCTCCAGCACACGGCTGATAATAGCCGGCCCGAAAGAAGGGTGGTCCACATAGGCATCACCAATGACGTAGACGAAATCCAGTTCATCCCAGCCGCGCTTTTTCATGTCATCCCGGCTGATCGGAAGAAATTCTCTCATCATGCCAGAACCTCTACTTTATTATTAAAAATATCCTCAAAGGAATTGATGTAATAATGGGCCAGCTTCTTCTTTTCCTCTATCTGATAATCAGAAAAATCATCCTGTACAGCGCATACCGTCATGCCTGCAGAAAGTCCCGCCTGGATGCCCTCCGGAATATCCTCAAATACAAGACAATTCTTTGGATTCACACCAAGACGTCTGGCTGCCTCCTGATAAACAAAAGGATCCGGCTTGCCTTTTACCACATCTTCACCTGTCATGATCACTCTAAAATAATGCTCAATATCCTGGGCATGCAGGGCTGTCATGGCAAGCTTCCTTGTATTGCTGGTTGCAACTGCCATGGGCAGTTCTTTCCCTTCAATGAGTGACAACCACTTTGCGGCTCCCGGCTTCATCTGAATTTCATGTCTGTACTGCTCAAAAGCCAGTTCATTCCATTCCGCCAGCATTTTTTCAGGCGGATCATCAATGCCGATCACATTTCTGAAATAATCAGCAGCCTGTAAAATACTAAGCCCCGCCAGTTTGCGCTGCAAATCCTCTGACATCGGTTTGCCGTGTCTTGTCAGATAAATTCTGTCCACTTCTTCCCAGACCCCCATGGAATCAATCAATGTACCGTCCACATCAAAAATAACGGCTTTTTTTCCCTCCAGGAGTCTCTCTATATCATTCTTCATCATTCGTATGTCCTTTCGATTCTTTTAATGCCTGCACTTCATCTTCTGTCAGCTCACGATATTCACCCAGAGCCAATGTCTCATCCAGTCTCAGACTTCCCATGGACAGTCGCTTCAAATAGACCACTTTCTTGTCTACGGCCTCGAACATCCTCTTAATCTGATGAAATTTGCCTTCACGAATGGTAATCTCAACCTCCGATTCAGGCCCGGAAGATAAAATATTCAATTTGGCAGGCATCGCCCTCCAGGCACCGTCTTCATCATCGATCTCCAGCCCTTTGGCAAATAGCGCTGCATCTTCCGCTGTTACCTGCCCTTCAATCCTCGCACGGTAAACCTTATCCACATGCTTTTTAGGTGACAAAAGCTGATGGGCCAGATCTCCGTCATTGGTGATCAATAAGAGGCCTTCGGTATCCTTATCCAGACGCCCCACCGGGAACAAATCCTTTCTGGACTTATCCGTGATCAGATCCAGCACTGTCTGCTGCTTTGGATCATTGGTGGCTGAAATAACCCCCGCCGGCTTGTTAAGCATATAATAAACCAGCGTCTGATAAACAACAGGCTCTCCCCGGCATACCAGATCATCCTTTTCAATGTCTACTTTATATTCAGGCTTTCTGATGACTTCGCCATTCACCGTCACCAGTCCTTTTTTGATCAGATTCTTCACTTCACTGCGGGTCCCCACAGACATATCCGCCAGGTACTTGTCCAATCTGAAACTTGTCTTCATATATACCTCCTAATCTGCTCTTCCGATGCGGAACCCAGCTTCATAAAAACTTCCGGGCTGCTTATCTAATTCAAAACTTTCCGCATAAGTACATCTTAAACAAGACGCCAGCCAGATGGGTATTTGTTTTTCAACGTACCATTTGAAACTTTACCCCAGCCCAGGGCAAATTCATCCACGCAGATCAGATACCAGCCGTTCTTCAGATTCGGATCCACCTGCAGTGTCTCGCATTTCAAATAGCGCACCACTTCTTCGCTGTCTCCCGGATAAGCGATCACTTTGTCGCAGACATCCGGTGTCAGGCCCCTGGCAAAGGCACCGCTTGGTTCAAAACGCTTCTTCTTGAGTTCTCCTAAAAACCATCCGCTTCGCATAATATGCAGTCCCTTCAGCTCCGGCATTCCCTCCGGAATATACTGCACATAGCCGTTCTGCACAAGCAGACGTTTCTTGTCAAAAGGATAATGAATGCCCTCTGTCTCCAAAAACTGGAAAAAGCTCTCCATCTCCGCCGGCAGTTTTGGAACGGATGCCAAAGTCACTTTGCCGCCCATCGGCTCACTGTCCGCATCACGGCAAAGCACAGCTGCAAAATGGCCCTCACCCTCCAGATGATGCGGCCAGAGACGCCTTGTCTTTGTAAGTTCAGGATTGCCGTCTGCCCATTCCGGATGACCATGATCAATACAATGACAGCCACATAAATCCTTATCATCGTCTACTTCCACCAGATGGAAATCCGGATGTTCCTGCAAAAACCACGCAATGCTGCCCTCATCCTCTTCCGGTGAAAAAGTACATGTAGAATATATTAATTTGCCGCCCGGACGGACCATTTTGGCACCATAGGTCAGAATCTCCATCTGAAGCTTATGGTATTCCTCCGATCCCATTCTCAGCCAGCTCTCAGTCATAGAAGGTTCCTTGTGGAACATGCCTTCGCCGGAACACGGTGCATCAATCAATACTTTATCAAAGAATTCCGGGAAATATCTGGATAATTTCTCCGGATACTCACTGACAACAATACTGTTGATAATGCCAAAGCCCTCCAGATTGCGCAGAAGTGCCTTGGCTCTGGACTTGCTGATATCGTTGGATAACAGCAGGCCCTCACCCTTTAAGGCTGCACCGATGGCCGTACTTTTGCCTCCCGGTGCCGCACACATATCCAGAATCTTCTCCCCAGGCTGTGCATTCACAAGCTTTGCCGGCAGCATGGCGCTGGCCTCCTGAATATAATAAAGCCCTCCTTGATAATAAGGATGTTTTGAAAATTGCTTCTTATTCTCAAGATAAAATCCTGTCTCATTCCATGGTACCTGCTTCAAATCCACACCCATCCGCTGAAGCAGTTCCTGGGGTTTTGTTTTCCATGTATTAATTCTTAATCCGTTATGGAAAGGCAGATCATAGCTCTTCAAAAATTCCGCATATTCTTCATCACCAAGCATCTGCTGCATTCTTTCCTGAAACTTCTCCGGAAATTGTATCATTGTATTCCTCCAGTTCACTTTCTATCTTATCATTTTACTCATCTGCTATTGTAATCTCTAATTTTTTTGACTCCTATTAGCCACTTTGCTTTTATCATTTTCTTTTATCAAAAAATTTTCCGAAAATATCCTAATCCGGCCGCCTACAACTCGGCACCTGTATCCTCCAAAAGCGGACCGTTGTCTGCTGCATAAGTCGCCAGTTCATCACAGCGCTCATTCTGCGGATGACCTGCATGGCCTTTCACCCAGACAAATTTTACTGCATGAGGTGCCTTTGCCTGAAGAAGCCGCTTCCAGAGATCCACGTTCTTTACCGGCTCGTTTTTGCCCCGCTTCCATCCCTTTCTCACCCAGCCATCTACCCAGTGCTGGTTAAAAGCATCCACCACATACTTGGAATCCGAGTAAAGGGTCACATTGCACGGGCGGTTCAATGCCTCCAGGGCTGTGATCACGCCAAGAAGCTCCATCCGGTTATTGGTCGTTCTGCGGTATCCCGCCGATAACTCCTTCACATGCAGCTGATTCTTTGGATCAATATATTCAAGAACAGCCCCGTATCCACCGGGTCCCGGGTTGCCTCTGGCTGCACCATCTGTATAAATCGTCACGTTCATATTTTATGTTCTCCTTTATTATTAACTAAGACTTCCCATACCTAAAATGGGCTTCGCACCTTGAAAATTCAATACTTCAGCTAACAAAATAGCGATTTA
>NZ_JBBMEK010000178.1:0-6884 GCF_040096555.1 Coprococcus intestinihominis
ACACCGGATATACGTGACGCCTGGCCAATTGAAACCGGTTTAATCTTATCCAGCTTCTGCTGTGCCTCAATTCTAAGGCCATGGATATCTGAATAACAGATATCTTCCGGAAGTGTCTTACTTTCAAGTTTCTTAAACTTCTCTACCTGACTCAACTGACGTTTTATATAGCCATCATATTTAATGCTGATCTCTACCTGATCAGTCACCTCATCCGGCAATTCAGGTCTATCCTCATCAATATCCGCCAACATCTTATAATTCAGCTCAGGTCTGCGAATCAACTCAGCCAATGTAGCAGCTGTTTTCAATGGTGTACTGCCGCATGCTTCCAACAATTTCTGTGTCTTCGGACCCGCACCGATATTGACATGGCTGACACGTTCAATCTCCCGATAAATCAACACTTCCTTCTGAAGTAGATGTTGATATCTTATATCATCAATCAAACCGATATCATGACCAATTGCTGTTAATCTCTGATCAGCATTATCCTGTCTGAGAAGCAGTCTGTATTCTGCCCTGGATGTCATCATTCGGTACGGTTCATGGGTTTCTTTCGTAACCAGATCATCAATCAGAACACCAATATAAGCATCCGAACGCTTCAGGATCACCTGCTCCCTTCCAAGCACCTTCATCGCCGCATTAATACCGGCCATCAATCCCTGTGCCGCCGCTTCCTCGTATCCCGAACTGCCATTAAACTGACCGCCGCTGAACAGACCACTGATTTTCTTGAATTCCAACGTTGGTTTCAACTGCGTAGCCGGAATACAATCATATTCTATCGCATAAGCATTACGGACAATCTTCGCATGTTCAAGTCCCGGCACCGTATGATACATCTGATACTGAACATCCTCCGGAAGAGAACTGGACATACCTCCCACATACATTTCATTTGTATAAAGCCCCTCAGGCTCCAGAAAAACCTGATGTCTGTTTTTATCGGCAAACTTGACAACCTTATCCTCAATAGACGGACAATATCTTGGCCCTGTTCCCTCAATAATACCCGCATAAATCGGTGAACGATCCAAATTGTTTCTGATGATCTGATGTGTTTCCTCATTGGTATAAGTCAGCCAGCAAGAAACCTGCTCCTTCTGTACCGATGCCGGATCCGTTGTAAATGAAAACGGCACAACCGTCTCATCCCCAAACTGCTCCTCCATCTTACTGAAATCAATGGTTCTCTTGTCCATTCTGGCCGGAGTTCCGGTCTTAAAACGTACCAGCTCAATCCCCTCTCTCTTAAGGGCTTCAGACAGATCATTAGCCGCCTTTAATCCGTTTGGACCTGTATAAGTAATTGTTTCACCGCACAAACATCTGGCCTTCAAATAAGTACCTGTGGCAAGCACAGCCGCTTTACATGGATAAATTCCGCCTGTATGCGTCTTCACACCTGTCATACATCCTTCTTCCACGATAATGTCCACAATCTCAGCCTGTTTGATTGTAAGATTATCTGTATTCTCAAGGGTCTGGCGCATTTTTCGGCTGTAATCCGCTTTATCAGCCTGTGCACGGAGAGAATGAACCGCAGGTCCCTTTGAACTATTTAACATTTTTGACTGAATGAATGTCTT
Source organism: Coprococcus intestinihominis (assembly GCF_040096555.1). Classification (NCBI taxonomy): domain Bacteria; kingdom Bacillati; phylum Bacillota; class Clostridia; order Lachnospirales; family Lachnospiraceae; genus Coprococcus; species Coprococcus intestinihominis. Next base: position 1,596 of record NZ_JBBMEK010000178.1, read on the forward strand.
ATCTATATTCTTTCCCATCTCACCGCCAAGGGCATCGATTTCCCTGACAAGATGTCCCTTTGAGCTGCCGCCAATATTCGGATTGCAAGGCATCATTGCAATGCTTTCAACACTAATTGTAAAAATAATCGTCTTAAGTCCGAGACGCGCGCAGGCGAGGGCCGCTTCACAGCCTGCATGTCCAGCGCCTATGACCGCCACATCGTATGCTTCGTATTTATATTCCACCGTTTTGTACTCCTTTATTTTCCCATGCAGAAATCACTGAAAATTGTATCCACCAGATCATCTTCCACTGCTTCACCGATAATATGTCCCAGCTGCTCATAAGCATCCATCAGATCTATTGAGAAGAAATCCTCCGGCATCCCATCTTCTATGCTGTGCATCACCATTTTGAGGCTTTCAAGCGCTGCTGCAATCGCAGCTTTATGTCTCACGTTGGTAATGCAAAGCTCATCGTTGTAGTGAATATCACCTGCGAAAAACATTTCTTTCAATGTATCCTCGAAAATATCCAGTCCTGTTTCTTCTCTGGCTGATATTTCAATTATCGGTGCCTGCAGCTGCTTCTCAATATCTGAGCGTGACACAACCGGCCGGAGATCTGATTTATTCATCAGCACAATGACCTTTTTGCTCTGGATCATCCGAATAATGTCATCGTCATTCTGATCCATCTCCGTTGAACTATCTACAACATAGATAATCAGATCCGCTTCCTCCGCAAAGTCGATTGCCTTCCTGACACCGATTTTCTCCACAACATCCTCTGTCTGACGAATGCCGGCCGTATCGATAATATTCAGCGGAATACCATGTATACTGACATGTTCCTCCAGCGTATCCCTGGTTGTGCCGGCAATTTCCGTGACAATGGCTCTATTCTCACCCAGAAGTACATTCATCAACGAAGACTTTCCTGCATTCGGCTTTCCCAGGATAACAGTCTTGATTCCCTCCTTGACCAGACGGCCATTATCTGCGGAATCCAGCATTTTCTGAAGTTCTGCCATATACCCGCGCACCTGAACAGCCAACTCATCGCCAAAACCTTCTGCCTGAATGTGTTCAGGATCATCCAGAGCCGCTTCAATAAACGCAATATTGCCTATAATTCCTTTTCTTAACTTCTCTATCCTTTTCTTGACACTTCCTCTTAACTGGTTCAGAGAACTCTCCAGTGCCATATCACTTTTCGCATTAATAACATCAATCACGGCCTCCGCCTGAGACAGATCAATCCGTCCATTCAAAAAGGCACGCTTTGTAAATTCTCCCGGTTCTGCCAGTCTGGCGCCGTATTTCAATACCGTCTCAAGGAGCTTTTTCATAACAACCACACCGCCGTGACAATCTATCTCGACAACGTCCTCTCTTGTATAGCTGTTCGGCCCCCTCATAATCAATATCATGACCTCATCAATGAGGCAGTCTCCATCATAAATATAGCCATAGTGAATCGTATGTGTTGAGACATCACTCAGTCTCTTTCTGCCGCCAGGGCTTCTGTAGATTCGGTCAACAATCGTCACCGCATCATCGCCGCTGAGCCTTACTTTTCCGATACCTGCATTCGTCATGCCTGTGGATATCGCTGCAATTGTGTCACTCTGCATTTTCTACCTCCTGCACATCCCGGCACCAAGTGCCCTTTCGGTGTCACAGAAAATTCCACCCAAATTCCTGCCGACACAAAAAAGCTGCCGCATCCCGGGCTTCGTATTCCATCAAATAGAATACACGCCTTACTGATGCGACAGCTCCCTGATCATATGCCAGATTTATACATTCAAGAACGCCTCCGGCGTGCTGCCTGCATCAGACATTATCATTACTATCGTTATGCTCATTATTCTCCGCAGGTCTTTCAACTTCTTCACGGCTGTAAGAACGTTCTCTTCTATAGCCTCTCTCGCGGTTATAATTATTTTCACGATTATAGCGTCCCTCACGGTTGTAACCACTTCTAGGACTTCTCTCCCGGTAATCTTTCTTTAAAGTAATCACAACCTTACGGTATGGTTCCTCACCTTCACTGTGTGTTTCTACATAACGGTCATTCTGAAGTACAGAATGAATCACACGGCGCTCATAAGGATTCATTGGCTCAAGGGATACCGGTCGTCTTGTTCTCCTCACCTTATAGGCAAGATTCTTCGCAAGATTCTCAAGTGTTGCCTTTCTTCTCTCACGATAATTCTCTGTGTCCACTTTAATGCGGATATAAGAATCACTTTCCTTGTTCACAACCAGACTGATGATGTACTGAAGAGAATCCAGTGTCTGTCCTCTCTTACCGATCAGCAGACCCATGTCTTCACCATCAAAGACAATATTCATTGTTCTGCTCTCTTCATCATAATCCACTGTACTATTGACATCCACATTCATGGCTTTAAACATTCTTGCAAGGAAATCCTTTGTATGGTCAAGAAGATTGAACTTCTTACGTGCTTTGATCACTGCCGGCTTGCTGCCGATCAGTCCTAAGAAACCTGTGCTTCCTTCAGTAATTACTTCATATTCAATCTTATCGCTTGGCACTTCAAGCTTAATAGCAGCTTCAGAAATAGCATCTTCAACTGTCTTCGCACTTACTTCAATATATTCCATGCGTGTAATCCCCCAAATTAATCGTCATGTCGATTCAGCATATGCGCATATCCGGATATGGACTTCTTATCCGCCTGTGCATTGTTCTTATCAACCTTCTTGCTACTCTTTCCTCCGGCATTGGAAGATTCACTCTTCTTCTCTGCCTTTGCATCTCCATTGCCTTTGCCTGCATTAGCAATCTGAGAAATAGAACGACGATCAATATTCTTTGTCTTCATAGCTGCATATTCTTCAAGTTTTGCGTTCTGTTCACCGCGTTTCTCGGCTTTCTTTGCAGCTTTCTCTTTATTAGCCTCGATAATATCATCTACACTCTTGTTATTAAAGAACTTATCAATAAACAGGTAAATGATTGTTCTGAATACAGCACTTGCAATCCAGTAAATACCCATACCGGAAGGAAGTGTAATACAGAAGAATACAGACATGAACGGCATCATCAGATTCATGGTATTCATTGTACTGCCCATTGTCGAATCCAAATCCGGCTTCGGCTGATTTCTCTGGGAAACCTTCAGGTTCGCCCACTGTGAAAGACCTGCCAGTGCAGGAATGATAATACCAGGGAATATACCACTGATACCATGTCCAAGTGTCACAGGCGCATCAGCAATATTCAGGCCACCCGGAATGCTGTTTATATGAATGATCTCGGTAGAATACTGAGAAATCGCACTCACAACATCTGCACTGCCTGAAAATGCATCACTGACAGCACTCCATCCTGTACTCTTAACAACATAAAGTGCATCAATAATCTTATTGATATTGCTAATATCAAAATTGGAAACTCTCAGACTCATTTCCTTGATCAGTGTTGTCATAATATCGCCGGCACCTGATGCACTCATGATTGGCTGGGCAATATGTTCATAAATCTCACGTACCGGTTCAACATAAGCCGGTACATTATAAATAACACGATACAATGCAAACAGGATTGGCAGCTGGATCAGCATCGGCAGACATCCGCCTGTCGGACTTGCACCGTACTTGTCATAAATTGCCTGTGTCTCAGCCTGCATCATACGCATAGACTTTTCATCTTTACGGTTCTGATACTTCTTCTGAACCTTCTGAAGTTCGGGGTTCATCAAAGAAGACATCTTCGAAAACTTCTGCTGCTTGACCGTCAATGGAATCATCAGCACATTGATAACCAACGTAAACAAAATAATTGTCAGAGCTACATTATTAATACCGAAAATCTGAAGAAATCGATAAATGTAGTTCATAATGAAACCGAGGATAATAGCAAAAGGCTTCAAAATGCCCCCGGTCTGTGTCAAAACTAAAATACTCAACGTATTGCCCTCCTTGGTTTATGGAACAGGATCATAACCACCCTTCGCAAACGGATGACATCTTAAAATTCTTCTGGCTGCCAGATAACTCCCTTTAACAGCACCATACTTCATAATAGCTTCAATTGCATACTGCGAACAGGTCGGAATATAAATACAGCATCCCCTTTTCATCGGCGAGATATATTTTCTGTAAAATCTGATCATCGCTATTAAAATTCTACTCATTTTGCTCATTACGGCTCTTTTCCAAAACTCTGTGGATATCTGCCACATGCATCAATGCCTTCTCCAGTGTGTGATAATCAATCTTCTTTGCATTGACTCTGACAATAAATATGATATCCAGTCCCTTTTTAAAATGATGTTCATTTAAACGATAAATTTCTCTGATCAAACGTGTCAGATGGTGTCTGACAACGCTATTGCCAACCTTTTTACTGACAGATATACCAATTCTGTTCTTCTCTGTTCCATTCTTCATCACGTACATGACCAAATATTTATTCGCACGTGACTTTCCATTACCATATACAGTTTTAAAATCCCTGTTTTTCTTTAATGATTCTGAATATTCCATTCTATTCTTCCATTTCTTTCTCAAAATTATATCATGGTTATCATCGAATCATCCCGAATAAGAAAGAAAAAGGCCACAAATCTGCGGCCTAAGCTGACATCTATGATACCATATGAAACGGTACGATTATGCTGATAAAACTTTTCTTCCTTTAGCTCTTCTGGCTGCTAAAACTTTTCTGCCGTTAGCAGTGCTCATTCTCTTTCTGAAGCCGTGTACTTTAGATCTCTGTCTTGTCTTTGGCTGGAATGTCATCTTCATAGGTATACACCTCCTTTATTCTTCCTGCGCTGTCTATAAAATTACAGACTAACGTTATTGTATTATCTAATCTATTCTATTATATTAGTTTGCCCTCATTCCGTCAAGTAAAACAATTATTTTTTTTCACGATTTTTTGCAGCATTTTCCACGATTTATCGACATATAGGTGCTATGTGGATTTATCCACAATTTACTCACTACTGGTTGTGGAAAAATTTTGTTTTTCATAACCTTATCCACAAAAAGTGGATAACTTGTGGATAACTTGTGGATTAATATTGGATAAATACCAGATTTTCAGTATTTATGCTACTTTAAGAGGTGTGTATAATTTGAATAACTTATTCACAGCCCCTATTTTTCCACGATTTTCGTCCAATCTTATGTAAACCCACTGGGGCGATTTTCCATATTATACACACTGGTGGATAAAAGTTATCCACAATTTCCACACAAGATTTCACCAAAAGCATTGTAAAAAAATTTAAAATGTTATAAAATATTTAGTAAGTAAACTATAAT
>NZ_JBBMEK010000179.1:0-6866 GCF_040096555.1 Coprococcus intestinihominis
TATCGAATCCATAAGACTAACGGCGAGATGATTGAACTGACGAATCCGTCGAATATGCCGGATCCTTCAGAAATAGAATATATGGAAGAGCCGATTGTGTCTGCAGAGATCATGGTGACAACAGATTTTATCGGGCCGATTATGGATCTTTGCCAGGAACGCCGCGGTGTATACCTTGGCATGGAATATATTGAGACAACAAGAGCGTTGATGAAGTACGAGTTGCCGCTGAATGAGATTATTTATGATTTCTTTGATGCATTGAAATCGCGTTCGAGGGGATATGCGTCCTTTGATTATGAATTGAAGGGTTATGAACGTTCAGAACTCTGCAAACTGGATATTCTTGTCAACAGAGAGAATGTGGATGCCCTGTCATTTATCGTCTTTGAGGGGTCGGCTTATGAACGCGGCCGCAAGATGTGTGAGAAACTGAAGGAAGAAATCCCGAGACAACTTTTTGAAATTCCGATCCAGGCGGCTATCGGCAGCAAGATTATTGCCCGTGAGACGGTCAGAGCCATGAGAAAGGATGTGCTTGCCAAGTGTTACGGCGGCGATATTTCGCGTAAGCGTAAGCTCCTTGAGAAACAGAAGGAAGGCAAGAAGCGAATGCGTCAGGTAGGCAATGTGGAGATTCCGCAGAAGGCCTTTATGAGCGTGCTGAAACTTGATGAGAAATAATATGGCGGATAAGAACAAACGTCCCCTGGGCTTATACCTGCATTTTCCGTTTTGTGTACGGAAATGCAGGTATTGTGATTTTCTCTCTTTTCCGTCGGATGAAGCTGGACGGGAAATCTATCTGGAACGACTGAAGGAAGAAATCAAAGCCAGGGGAGCAGTATATCAGGATTATAATATAGAAACATTATTCATCGGCGGAGGCACGCCGTCATTGATGACCGGGCAGCAATTGACAGAATTGCTGGATACTGTCAGGGTATCCTTCCATGTTTCGCCTGTCGGTGAGTGGACGATGGAATGCAATCCCGGGACAACAGATGCTGAGACACTCAGAATTTATCGGAATGCAGGCATCAACAGACTGAGTTTTGGACTTCAGTCTATGAATGATGAAGAATTGAAATATCTGGGGCGTATTCATACGGCGAAGCAGTTTGCAGAGAATTATCAGGCGGCCAGAAGAGTAGGCTTTGAGAATATCAATATTGATCTTATGTCGGCACTGCCGGGCCAGACAACAGCTTCATGGCTGGATACATTGAACAAAGCAGCAGCATTTGAACCGGAACATTTGTCTGCTTACAGTCTGATTATCGAGGAAGAAACACCGTTCTGGGATCTTTATGGTGATGATCGGAGCGGCGAAGCGGATGTGGACGGCATTATTGCTGATAGTGGGGGCGGGCAGCAGGGAAAAGCAGCAATACTGACATTGCCGGATGAAGACAGCGAGCGGCAGATGTATCATCTGACCAAAAGAATTCTGGCAGAAAAAGGGTATGAGCGGTATGAGATTTCTAATTATGCCCGCAAAGGCTTTGAATGCCGGCATAATCTGATATACTGGCAGAGAAAGGATTACCTGGGCCTTGGACTTGGGGCGTCCAGTATGGTGGGCAACAGACGTTTTTCGAATGTATCGGACATGACAAGCTATATGCATGATTGGTCATATTGTCAGGAAGAAATCCTGGACAGAAAGGCCCAGATCGAAGAAACAATGTTTTTGGGACTCAGATGCACGGCAGGCGTATCGGATCGGATGTTTACTAAGAAGTTTGGACAGAGCATGATGGATATTTATGGAGACATTATCAGAAAATATATATCAGAAGGTTTTCTTGTCTTTCATCCATCAGAGGGCAGACTGGCTTTTTCGGAGGCAGGAACAGATGTCAGCAATTGGATTTTGTCGGATTTTCTTCTATAAATAAATAAGAACTTTATGAAAAAACAAAAAAATCATCATTTTCCCCTTGACAAAAGGTGACTATGGTGATATTTTTGTATACAGAAGATGTTAGCACTCCAAAATGATGAGTGCTAACAATGAAAGGGAGTGAGAAATCGATGGAACTGGATGAACGTAAGATTAAGATCTTGAATGCGATTATACAGACATATCTTGAAACCGGTGAACCGGTTGGCTCGAGAACAATTTCCAGATTCACCGATTTGAAGCTCAGTTCAGCAACGATCAGAAATGAGATGTCGGATCTTGAAGAGATGGGATACATTTTACAGCCGCATACATCAGCCGGACGTATTCCTTCTGATAAGGGCTATCGTTTCTATGTTGACAATCTGATGAAGGTTAAGTCCGAAGAGGTTGTGAGACAGAATGAGATGATGGTTCAGAAGGTCGACAAGCTCGAACAGGTTCTGAAACAGGTGGTGAAGCTGTTGGCAACGAATACGAATTATGCTTCGTTGATCACAGCACCCCAGAGCCAGAAGAACAAGCTCAAGTTTATCCAGCTGACAAGGGTGAATGAAGAACAGATTCTGGCGGTGATGATGCTGGAAGGCAACATCATCAAGAACAAGATTTTGACTGTGGATGAGCTTGTTGAGGAAGAGGAAGTTGTAAAACTGAATCTTCTGCTGAACACTTATCTTCAGGGGCTGAGCCTTCAGGAAATCAATATGGAACTGCTTCAGACAATGAAGCGGCAGGCACAGGGACATCGTAAGATTATCGGTGATCTGATTGATACGATTGTTGAAGCAATTCAGGAAGAGGATGATACCGAGATTTACACAAGCGGTACAACGAATCTACTGAAGTATCCTGAGCTGGCAGACAGAGAGAAGGCAGGACAGCTTTTATATACGCTGGAAGAGAAACAGGGACTTAATGAACTGATCACAGCAGGTGAGAATGATGAGAATAAGCATGGCATTCAGGTTTATATCGGATCGGAATCGCCGGTTCAGTCCATGAAAGACTGCAGTATCGTTACAGCAACTTATGAATTGGAAGAAGGCGTACAGGGAACGATAGGTATTATCGGACCGAAACGAATGGATTATAAGAAGGTTGTGAATAATCTGGAAACAGTGATGACACAGCTGGATACAATATTTAAGAAAGACAAGAAAGAATAAGAGGTGACAGGCTTTGGCAGAGAATCAGAATAAAGAGAAAGATTTAGAACAGCCGGTTGAAGAGCAGGAAGAAACGACAGAGGCAGCAGCCGAAGAGAAAGAGACTTCCGAAACACCTGAAGCTGAAGAGAAAGAATCAGCGGAAGAGGTACCGGAGAAGAAGTCAAAGTTCTTCAAGAAAGATAAGAAGGATAAGAAAGACGCAGAGATCGAAGAACTGAAAGATCGTCTGGTTCGCCAGATGGCAGAATTTGATAATTATAGAAAACGTACTGACAAGGAGAAGAAACAGAATTATGAAATCGGTGCTTCTGATTTCATTCTGAAGATTCTTCCGGTGGTTGATAATTTTGAAAGAGGTCTCGGAGCCATGACAGATGCAGATAAGGAGTCTTCATTTGCACAGGGTATTGAGATGATCTACAAGCAGCTGACAAAGGTGCTTGAGGATGAAGGCGTGACAGTGATTGAGGCCCAGGGCAAGGAATTTGATCCGATGCTTCACAATGCGGTTATGCAGCAGCCGAGTGAAGAATATGAATCAGGTATTGTGATCCAGGAACTTCAGAAAGGCTACAAGTACAAGGACAAAGTCCTCAGACACAGCATGGTTATGGTTGCTGAATAAGAATAAGACAACAAGTTTCATTTATATAGATTTTTAGTTTATTTCAGGAGGTTATTATTATGAGTAAAATCATTGGTATCGATTTAGGAACAACAAATTCATGTGTAGCAGTTATGGAAGGTGGTAAACCTGTAGTTATCGCCAATACAGAAGGTGCAAGAACAACACCATCTGTTGTCGCTTTCACAAAGACAGGTGAAAGACTTGTTGGTGAACCTGCAAAACGTCAGGCAGTTACAAATGCAGATCACACAATCTCTTCTATTAAGAGACATATGGGTTCTGACTACAGAGTAACAATTGATGACAAGAAATATTCCCCACAGGAAATTTCAGCTATGATTCTTCAGAAACTGAAAGCAGATGCAGAAAGCTATCTTGGTGAAAAGGTATCAGAAGCCGTTATCACAGTTCCTGCTTACTTCAACGATGCTCAGAGACAGGCAACAAAGGATGCAGGTAAGATCGCAGGTCTTGATGTAAAACGTATTATCAACGAGCCTACAGCAGCAGCACTTGCTTATGGCCTTGATAATGAGAATGAACAGAAGATCATGGTATACGACCTTGGTGGTGGTACATTTGATGTATCTATCATTGAAATCGGTGATGGTGTTATTGAAGTATTGGCAACAAATGGCGATACAAGACTTGGTGGTGATGATTTCGATAACAAGATCACACAGTACATGCTTTCCGAGTTCAAGAGAACAGAAGGCGTAGATCTCTCAGGTGATAAGATGGCTATGCAGAGACTTCGTGAAGCAGCTGAAAAAGCTAAGAAAGAGCTTTCAAGCGCAACAACAACGAATATCAACCTGCCATTCATCACAGCAACAGCTGAAGGTCCTAAGCATTTCGATATGAACCTGACACGTGCTAAATTCGACGAATTAACACATGATCTGGTTGAAAGAACAGTTATCCCTGTTCAGAATGCATTAAAAGATGCAGGTCTTGAAATGAATGAAATCAGCAAGGTACTTCTTGTAGGTGGTTCTACACGTATCCCTGCTGTACAGGATAAAGTAAGACAGTTAACAGGCAAAGAACCGAACAAATCCCTGAACCCTGATGAATGCGTTGCTATCGGTGCTTCTATCCAGGGTGGTAAACTTGCAGGTGATGCAGGTGCCGGAGATATCCTCTTATTGGATGTAACGCCTCTGACACTGTCCATCGAGACAATGGGTGGTATCGCTACTCATCTGATCGAGAGAAATACAACAATCCCTACAAGAAAGAGCCAGATCTTCTCAACAGCTGCAGATAATCAGTCTGCTGTAGATATCAATGTTGTACAGGGTGAAAGACAGTTCGCCAAAGACAACAAGAGCCTTGGCCGTTTCCAGTTGGATGGTATCGCTCCTGCAAGACGTGGTGTGCCTCAGATCGAAGTTACATTTGATATTGATGCCAACGGTATTGTCAATGTATCTGCCAAAGACCTTGGTACAGGCAGAGAACAGCATATCACAATCACAGCAGGTTCTAACCTGTCAGATGCAGAGATCGATAAGGCTGTTAAGGAAGCTGCTGAATACGAAGCTCAGGATAAGAAACGTAAAGAGGGTATTGATGTAAGAAACGATGCAGATGCAATGGTATTCCAGACAGAAAACGCACTCAAAGAAGTTGGCGACAAGATCAGTGCAGATGACAAAGCAAAAGTTCAGGCTGAAATAGATAGCTTAAAGGCTGCCATTGAGAAGACAAACATCGAATCCATGACAGATGCTGAGATCGATGAATTAAAAGCTGGCAAGGAAAGATTGATGAATGTTGCACAGCCTGTCTTCACAAAGATGTATGAGGCACAGAACCCTAATGCTGGTGCAGGCCCACAGGCAGGCCCTCAGGGTGATGCTGGTCAGCAGAATTATCAGAACAATAATGATGATGTTGTTGATGGTGACTATACAGAAGTCTAAAATTGGCGTATAATATAACAGATAAGCAATAAACACAAAGGCGAAAAGTGAAGTGGTAACACTTGGCTTTTCGCCATTTCCAAGCATAGAGGGAGAATCTCAGATGGCAGATAAAAGAGATTATTATGAAGTCCTTGGCGTAGATAAGAATGCGAGCGATGCCGAGCTGAAGAAGGCCTATCGTAAATTGGCGAAGAAATATCATCCAGATACCAATCCGGGGGATAAAGAAGCTGAGGCAAAGTTTAAAGAAGCTTCCGAGGCATATGCTGTATTAAGTGATGCAGATAAGAGAAGACAGTATGATCAGTTCGGACATGCAGCCTTTGAACAGGGCGGCGGAGCCGGTGGATTCGGCGGATTTGATTTTGGCGGCGATATGGGCGATATATTCGGTGATATATTTGGCGATCTTTTTGGCGGTGGCAGCCGGAGCAGAAGAGCGTATAATGGCCCGATGCAGGGTGCCAATGTGAAGATCAATATGAGAATCAGCTTTATGGAAGCTGTTTTTGGTGTTGAGAAGAATATTGAGATTGGTTACAAAGAAGAATGTGAAACATGTCACGGAACAGGCGCCAAACCAGGAACACAGCCGCAGACTTGTCCGAAGTGTAATGGATCAGGCCAGGTTGTATATACACAGCAGTCACTTTTTGGCCAGGTACGTAATGTGCAGACATGTCCTGAATGCGGCGGTGCAGGCAAGGTTGTCAAGGAGAAGTGCCCGAAATGTGCAGGTCAGGGATTCAAGAAGATTCGCAAGCCGTTGAAAGTAACAATTCCGGCTGGTGTTGACAATGGTATCAGTGTCAGAGTTGCTGGCTTCGGTGAGCCGGGCAAGAATGGCGGACCAAGAGGTGATTTACTGGTTGGTCTGCAAGTAGACAGTCATCCGATTTTCCAGAGACAGGATTATGATATTTTCTCAACAGTCCCAATCTCATTTGCGGATGCAGCACTTGGCGGGGATATCAAGATTCAGACACTGGATGGCGAGATCACACAGACAATCAGACCGGGAACACAGACAGATACACGTATCAGATTGAAGGGAAAGGGTGTTCCTTCCAGAAGAAACAAGAATCTGCGCGGTGACCATTATGTCACACTGATTGTTCAGGTGCCTGAGAAATTGAACAATGAACAGAAAGAACTTCTTCGTAAGTTTGATGATGCTATGAAGGGCATATACAAGCCGGAGGAGAATGAAGGCAAGAAGAAAAAGTCTT
>NZ_JBBMEK010000180.1:0-6823 GCF_040096555.1 Coprococcus intestinihominis
AATCAGGTGCAATACGTTCCCAGATCTCTTTTGCACGTTCCGAAATCGGATCATCTATTACTTTTCTTCGGTATTTTACAACCATGATCAGATGATAATACATCAAATATACTGAATGTGCATTATGATCCATTTTGTCCATATAATCAGTCCTTTCTATCCTTTCGACTGATTATAGTATACCACACTTCGCACCACAGAACAAGCGTTCTATTTTCTTTTTTCTGCAATTCATCTCCCACCTGTAGAGAAAGGAGAATTCTTGCTAACTTTTGTTAAAATGGGCTGTAATCTGTGATCCTGCAGGCACTTTAAATGCCAGATGCTTCTTTGTCACCGGATGATCAAATTCCAGATGCCATGCAAACAACGCCAGGTCAAACCAGCCTTTCTTATCCGCAAAAACGGGATTGTAGCGGGTATCTCCCCAAAGCCCTGCACCGGCATGGGCCATCTGGACACGGATCTGATGCCGACGTCCTGTGATCAGATGGACATTCACCAGAGAATACTGCTGACCCTCGTCAAATTTTGTCCGTTTAACCTTATATTCAAGCACGGCTTTTTTGGCGCCGGAAGTTTTGGCGTCCACCACCTCTGTTCTATTGGTCTTGCCGTTGCTGAGGAGCATATCTTCCAACCGTCCTTCTTTCTTCGGAAAGGTTCCCGTCAATACCGCCAGATATTCCTTGGTCATCTTATTGCCTCGCACCTGTTCACTGAGCTTTCCTGCCGCCTGCTGCGTTTTGGCATAAACCATGACACCGCCCACAGGCTTGTCCAAACGATGGATCACACCGATATACGGCATACCTTTGACCTTCTTCTCCCGAACAAGATAATTCTTCAGCCAGCTCACCATATCCATATCCGCCGAGCGTTCCTCCTGGGAGGCCATCCCGGCAGGCTTCACAACCACAATAATGTCTTTATCTTCATATAAAATCTTTACTTCTGCCATTTATCTATCCTTTTCTGTCCTTTACATTTTTATATCTATTTCTTTACTTCATTCAGAATATCGACATTCTTCTATCCACTATCATAGCAGAAGTATGGACACTTTTAAAGTACTCCTGCAAAGTTCAACTCAATATAAAATTCAGGTAACTGTTCAGAAAGAGAAGGGGTCCGCATGAAAGCGGAGCCCCTTCTTGCCATTCGAATATTCAATTCATCAGGAATTATTCCTCATCTTCTCTTTTAGATTTCTTTCTGAGTCTTAATCCTAAACCACCAATACCAACGGAAGAAATTGCTGCACCAAGCAGGCCGAGTACGCTTACAGGATCACCTGTCTTCGGGCTGCTCTTACTTGTTGTCGTATTTTTGTTTGTTGTATTGTTCTTGTTCGTTGAATTGTTGTTATTATTGTTGTTTTTCTTGTCATCCGTTGTCGCAGTTGTATCAGCTGCTTTCTTCAGGCCATCAATTGCTGCCTGCAGTGTCTTTGCTGCTTCATCTACAGATTTCTGAGATTCTTTGGCATCCAAGGCTTTTTCTGCATTTGTTAAAGCCGTCTGCAAAGTTGTCCAGGTTGCGGCTGTGTAGTCATTCTTCTTGAGTCCCTTAGCTGTTGCGATGACCTTTTCAAGAGCTGCTGTATCCACAGCTTCTGTCTCATCCTTCTTATCATCCTTTGTCTCTTCTTCTGTTTCAGCAGGTGTTGCTGCTTTCAGTGCATCAATAGAAGACTGGAGACTTGCTGATGCTGCATCCACTGCTTCCTGTGACTCTTTTGCTTCAAGGGCTGCCTTTGCTGATGTCAGGGATGTCTGCATTGCTTCCCAGCTCTCTGCCGTGTAGTCTGATTCTTTCAGTTCTTCTGCCTTGGCAATGGTTGCTTCAAGGGCTTCTGTGTTAACTTCTGCCGGAGCAGGAGCCACTTTTGTTGTATAAGTGAAACTCTGTGGTAAATAACCAGTTGCACTTACTGTAATTTCAAATGTATCACCTTCTGCAAATGTTGCTGCATCTGTCTTAATAGAACCATCTTCATTAATAATCACTGTTGCACCGCGACCTGTTGCTCTATAATCCTTACCATTAACATTGACTACAGAAATGCTCTTGATGTAATCAGCAAATTCTTCATCTGTCGCATCTGCGGTCTTAACAAGTGCCTTCTTATCCGCATCATATGCAGCCGGCATTGCTTCTGTATAAAGTTCAAATTCTGTTGTAATATCTGCATATTTTCCATTCTTATCAGAAATTGTTAATGTGTATTTACCTTTCTTTGCATTGCTGAATGTTAATACACCATTCTGAACGCTTACACCGTCAAGGCCATCTACTTTGTATTCAGCAGCATAATCATCCGGCAGACCGGTTACAGTAACTTCTGTCTTGCCTGCTGTAATTGTCGCATTGGCTACTTCAAGGTCATGTGTGAATTTAACCGGTACATAAATATCTGCCAATGGAATATTGTACATACCTTTATCTGTATAATAGGTGGCAGAAGTAATTGTCTGACCCATCATTGCTTTATAATGATCAGATGAAGTCGGGCAGCCATGAACAGCTTCTGTAAAGCCTGCTGCCCAAGCCAGTTCTTCCATTCTCCAGATGTTCTCAAGATGACGCAGACCATAGCTGCTGCCTTCTTTTGTATTGACAACAACCGCATTAACATTGCTTACACCAAGCTCTGTCAGTTTATCGCGAAGACCATCAATATCTAACTGATAATCGCCGTAACTTGTCTCCGTTGACAGTTCTGCGCTTAAGCCTTCCAGTGTTGTCACATTGCCGACTGTCTTACCGAATGTCAGATTGCCATCTTTATCAACAGAGACTTCCTTGTAGTAAGATGGAACTTCTGTCAGATTATAATATGCATAATCTGCATTCTGGAACAGCGCATCCTTGCCTTTGTAAGTTGTTGTACTTGTCTGTCCTCTGTTTGTAACTGTAATGTCAACAGAATCGTCATCTGTTACCTGTGTATATTTGGACATATCCATATCATCCGTTACTTTAACAGGGAATGTGATACCGTCAATCTGACTGCCGTCAGCATTTGTATGGTAAGAACCGCCTGCCAGAGATGCTGTTCTTGTCTTATTCAGTGTTGCTGATGTAAATACATCTACATCCACATCATTCTGAACTTCTGCCTTGTAGAACGCAGAATATGGAATGTTCATCAGCACATACTGAGATTTCAGGCTGGCAATCGCATTATTCAAATGTTCTGCTGCTTCATTCACCATTTCCTGAGTATGCTTTCTCTCAAGCTCTGTTTCTGCCTCTTCTAATTCGCTTTCTACATTACTCCAGCTCTTTGCGGTGTAAAGTTCCTTATTCAGACCTTTTGCTTTTTCAATTGCAGCTTCCAATTCACTTGTATCTGTCACAGGATTCGCTTTGGCAATATTCTCTTCTGTTGCCTGGAACTGGTAGGTCACATCTTCGTATCCAAGGGCAGTCACTGTAATTGTCCAGTAGCCTGTACCATCTGTACCTGCAGGCAATGTGCATCTGAGAGAATCTGTCAGGCCAAGCTGAATACCCATTGATTTATGCATCCAGTTATCAGCTGCAAACTTTGTACCATAAGTTGCCAAGGCATTCTTATATGTACTGTCTGAACCATAATATGTCCACTTCACAGCCTGCATATTTGCGGCAAGATCGCCATAGTCTCCTTTCATATCTACACGAAGGAACTCACCATATTTTCCTTCTCCTTCCTGAACTGTCAAGCCAACATCAGCTGCAGAAGGTGCTGTCTTTAATGCCTGATCTTTAATACCGGATTCTGTACCTGCGGCTTTCGCAGAGAAGCTGAAGGAGCCATCTGAATTCTTAGTTGCTGTCTTAAGGCCATTTGTTGCAGCTGTTACTTCTGCTACCAGACCATTATAGCTGCTCAGTTTGCTTTCTGAATAGCCACCTGACAGTGTACCGCCATTTTCAACCACATCATACTTCGCTTTGAAGGCTTCATAATCTTCTTTAGCGACCTTAACCGGAACATATTTGAGGCCTGTTACATCATACTCCTTCATGGTTGTTGTTGTACCATCTGCTTCTGTAATTGTTCCGCGGTTAAATGTAATCTCACTGCCGTCTGTCAGCACTGCTTTTGTTGTTTTGCCTTCAGATTTCCAGTAAGAAATCTTGTATTCCTTACCATTTTCTGCCTCAATCACAGCTGTACACTGGAAGCTTCCTCTTTGAAGACCATGATTAACTGTTGCTCTTGTAACTGTATCAAATGCACCCTTATCATACTCATCACGAAGGTCATATGCATCGGAAGAAGAAGCATCTCCTGCTGCCTGTACACCTTCAGCTGCCCAGTATTCTGCCCAGCTAAGTCCTGCATAAACATAGGTATAAGCGTCTTCATATTTATATGTAAAGGTATAATTTTTTGCATAACCTGTTGCTTTGACAACAATCTCAAATTCCTGACCATCCTTCGCATCCGCAAATGGTTTTGCAGTTGCATCAATAGAGCCATCTTCTTTGATAATTTTCACAGCACCTTTGCCGGAAGCCGCATAAGATGTCCCATCTACAGATACAGATTCAATACTCTTGACATAAGCAGCTAAATCATCTGCTGTATAGCCATCTGCAGCCACAAGAGCCTCTTTGTCACTATCATACGCAATCGGAGTTACTTCTGATGACAATACAAACTTTGCTGTCAGGCTCGCATATTTTTCACTCTTATCAGATACAGTCAATGTGTATCTTCCACCTCTGGCCTGTTCAGCTGCAAATGTCAGCTTGCCATTTTCAAACTTGACATCACTGAGTCCATCCACACTGTATTCAGCAGCATAATCATCCGGAAGTCCTTCAACAGTTGCTGATACGCTGCCATCTGAAGCTTTACCATTTTCTACTGAAAGACTGCCATTAAATTTAACGGGTACTTTGATCTCTACAGGAATTTCATAAACACCTGCGTTGGTGTAGTATGTAATCTTGTTGATTGTCTGGCCCATCATATTCACATAGTCTTTGTACTGAAGAGGGCTGCTATGGGATGTTGTTACAAATCCTGTGCTCCATGCCAGTTCAGAAATTTTCCAGATATTTTCAAGATGACGCATACCATAATTAGAGCCTTCTTTTGTGCCTACGACAACACCATAAACTGTTGTAATATCATCCGGAAGTCCGGAAAGATCAATCCGATAATCGCCATATTTGGATGAAGTTGAAAATTCTGCAGTTACACCACTCAATGTCTTAACTTCTGTGCCTTCAACTTTTCCAAAGCTTAATGTACCATCTTCATTAACTGTTGCTTCTTTATAATAAGATGGGGCTTCACTTAAAATATAATAGGAATAGCTTGCGCTTTCAAATAATGCATCTTTTCCTTCGTATGTCGTTGTCTGTTCTCCGCCTTTACCTGAAACTGTAATATCTACTTTAGATTCGTCTGTAATCTTTGTATATTTCTCAAGTGCGGAAATATCACTTACTTTTACCGGATATACAACACCTGTAATATCTGTACCATCACTGTTCACATGATAGGAACCGGCTGTAAGTCCGGATTTTCTTGTTTTCTGTTTTGTTGCAGATGTTACAGCATCTACATCATCGTCACCTTCTGCTGCATAGAACTTGTCGTAAGGAATGTTCATCAGAACATAAACCTCTGTGGAAACAGTTGCCTTTACCAGTTCATTTGTCGCTTTTGTCAGTTTTGTTTCTGCTGCATCTACCTTATCCTGGCTTTCCTTTGCTGCAAGTGCTGACTTTGCTTCTGTCAGAGCTGTCTGCATTGTCTTCCAGCTTTCTGCTGTATAATCTGCTTCTTTATCTTTAAGCGCATCTGCCTTTGCGATCGCTGCCTCAAGTTTTTCAGTGTTGACTTTTACCTCTTCTGGTTTCTTTACAAGGGCATCAATTGCTGCTGTCAAATTGCCCGCTGCTGTGTCTACTGCATCCTGGCTTTCCTTTGCTGTAAGAGCTGCATCCGCTGCTGTCAAAGCTGTCTGTAATTTAGCCCAGCTTTCTGCTGTATAATCTGCTGCCGTCAGACCTTTTGCCTTTGCAATGGCTGCTTCAAGGTTAGCTGTGTTGACTTCTACTGGTGTTGCCGCTTCTGCTGCTTTTTCAAGTGCTGCAAGAGCTGCTGTTTTAGCGGCATCTGATGTACGTGTCGCACCTGAAACAGAATCCCAGCCATTTACAGTATCAGCAGTTGCTTCTTTGCCTTCAAGCAGTGTCTTGATTCCCTGCGAATCAGTATACGCCCATCTTAAATATTTTTTATTGCCTGTAGAATATCCTTTTCCTGGTGTTACTGCAATATCCGCAAACTTGCCATCTTTAACAGTCAGGGAAACATCAATATCATACTCATCCCACTCATCCTCATTCGTGTCATCTTCTGCTGTTCTTGTTACATGAGCAGTTGCTGTATAAGTTCCATCCTTCGCAACCTGTCCCCCAGTCACCGCAAATGCAGTTGTCGGGCACACGCCGGCTGTCATTGCTGCAATCATCAGGCCGGCCAATGTCTTATTAATTAATTCATTCTTTTTCATATCGTCCTCCTTATAAGTATGAAATTTGAATTATGCATTTAGTGTAAAATCCGACTCAAATCGAGCCATTTATTAAAAATCAGCATTAGCGCACGCTAATCATTAATTCTTTTTATGGAGCTGTATGCCAATGGCAACCCAGCCCCTGTTCTTTAATTAAATAACTCATTTTTCGGCGATTTTGCTTTCGCCAATGCTTAAATTCCCAGCCAGATAAACAGGCCAAGTAAAATCAATGCCCTGATTAAAGTCAATATCACTTCATTCCTTTGATACCCGGCAGTCCACAATGGATA
>NZ_JBBMEK010000181.1:0-6820 GCF_040096555.1 Coprococcus intestinihominis
CTGAGGTTCTTCAGGGTGAAGATATCTCTACAATGCCAATTGAATATGCACCAACATTTACAAAAGAATACGTTGCAAGCCGCTGCGAAGCATATGGTATTACAGTACCTGATGATTATGTAGCACTTGAGGAATAATCATACATAGGAATATAACAAGATAAATAGGGGCTGCGCACAGTATATAAGAAGCTTTCGAGCGGTATATTCTGCGGCGGCCCCATCTTGTGTGTTATGCATGCGGTATGATCTGGTATCATTGTGAGCATGGATACAGTCAACTAGATGAACAGCAAGGAGGAATCAGCCATGAATATAATGGCATTGATCAGCGCACTGCCGGGTGCAGCTGCCCAGGGACTGATCTGGGGAATTATGGCAATCGGTGTTTATATTACTTTCAGAACACTGGATATTGCCGATTTGACGGTAGATGGCACTATGTGTACAGGCGGTGCTGTCTGTATTATGATGATGATGAATGGACACAACGTATGGGTAGCGATGCTGGCGGCATTTATCGCAGGTATGCTGGCAGGTTTTGCAACAGGCTTTTTCCATACCTTTATGGGAATTCCGGCAATTCTTTCCGGTATTCTGACCCAGCTGGCACTTTGGTCAGTGAACCTGAAGATCATGGGCAAGTCCAACCAGGCACTGAATGTGGATAAGTACAATTTGCTTGTTTCTCTTCGCTACATCAAAGGTGTTTCGATTTTTAAGAATACCATTGTGATCGTTGCGATTATGATTTTTGTACTGATTGCCATTCTCTACTGGTTCTTCGGTACAGAGCTTGGATGTTCAATTCGTGCAACAGGCTGCAACAGCAATATGGCACGGGCTCAGGGAATCAATACGAACTTCAATAAAGTACTTGGCCTGATGATTTCCAATGGCCTTGTAGCACTTTCCAGCGCCCTGCTGGCTCAGTATCAGGGATTTGCGGATATCAATATGGGACGTGGTGCTATCGTTATCGGTCTGGCGGCCGTTATTATCGGCGAAGCGATTTTCGGACGTATTTTCCGCAACTTTGCCCTGACACTGTTAAGCGTCGGTTTTGGTGCTGTTATCTACTATCTGGTTCTTCAGGTTGTTATTTGGCTTGGCGTTGATACAGACCTTTTGAAGATGTTCTCCGCAATTGTTGTTGCAATTTTCCTTGCAATCCCGTATTGGAAGAGCAGATATTTTGCAAAACCGGTAAGAAGAGGAGGCACCGCAGATGCTTGAGATTAAGAATATTTATAAGACATTTAACGCCGGCACAGTGAATGAGAAGAGAGCCCTTAATGGCCTTTCCCTGAATCTTGAAGACGGTGATTTCGTAACAGTCATCGGCGGCAATGGCGCCGGCAAATCCACCATGCTCAATGCCATCGCAGGTGTATGGCCGGTGGATGAAGGGCAGATCATTATTGATGGTGTGGATGTGACAAAACTTTCCGAACACAAGAGAGCCAAATATCTGGGAAGAGTTTTCCAGGATCCGATGACCGGTACGGCAGCTACCATGGGTATTGAAGAGAACCTGGCATTGGCACAGCGCCGCGGTCAGTCAAGAACGCTGAAGATTGGAATTACCAAGAAAGAG
Source organism: Coprococcus intestinihominis (assembly GCF_040096555.1). Lineage (NCBI taxonomy): Bacteria > Bacillati > Bacillota > Clostridia > Lachnospirales > Lachnospiraceae > Coprococcus > Coprococcus intestinihominis. Next base: position 1,597 of record NZ_JBBMEK010000181.1, read on the forward strand.
CGTGAAGAATACAAAGAACTGCTGAAGATCCTTGGCCTTGGACTTGAGAACCGTCTGACATCAAAGGTGGGGTTGTTATCCGGTGGTCAGAGACAGGCACTGACTCTTTTGATGGCAACATTGAAAAAACCGAAGCTTTTGCTTCTGGATGAACATACAGCAGCCCTTGATCCGAAGACAGCAGCCAAAGTCCTTGAGACAACGGATATGATCGTCAACAGGGATCATCTGACAACCATCATGATCACCCATAACATGAAAGACGCCATCGCTCACGGCAATCGTTTGATCATGCTTATGGACGGCAAGATCATCCTGGACATCAAAGGCGAAGAGAAAAAGAAACTCACCGTCGAAGATCTGCTGCATCAGTTCGAAAAAGCCAGCGGCGAAGAATTCGCCAACGACAGAGCACTGCTCAGCTAATATATCTTTCCGTAAATGATGCACGCATCGATAATCGGGAATGTATATGAAAGTAAATCCTGAAATTAGTGCAATTGCTGTTATTGTTTTTAGTACAGCCATGGCACAGACCAACTATAAAAGAAATACCTCCGGAAACAGTGGGCGCTGAGCCCGTTTCCAGAGGTATTTCTTTTATAGTTGGTCTCGTCAATTAGTCAACAACAGCAATTGCGCCGATTTCAACAAGGGCATCCTTAGGAAGTCTTGCAACTTCTACAGCAGCTCTTGCAGGGCATTTCTCTGTGAAGAATTCTGCGTATACAGCGTTCATGTCAGCAAACATGTTCATATCTTTCATGAAAACATCAACACGAACAACATGATCAAGATCTGTACCTGCTTCAGCAAGGATGTTCTTGATGTTTGTCAGAGACTGACGTGTCTGTTCCTGGATTGTATCGCCTGCGAAAGCGCCTGTAGCAGGATCAACCGGGAGCTGACCGGAAACGTAGATAGCGCCGCCTGCCTTGATAGCCTGTGAATATGGTCCGATCGCTGCTGGTGCATTAGATGTGTGAATTACTTCTTTCATAATAAAAAGCCTCCTTGAAATCATGTAAAAATAGTATCTCACGTAATTGCTCATATGTTCATAACGCTGATTGCAGCACATTGATAAAATAGCTTTGAACAATTACTAAAATTTATATATTCATCATACCATAAAACAGACAAAAAGCAAGATGATATCTAAAAAATATTTAGTACAACTAAAAGATTTTTGATACTATCTTGCTTTTATACAGTCATCTGTTTGGTTCAGTCTTCTGATCGGATAAAACGGATGAGAAGAGGCTTATCCGTTATAAATATCTCCGAAGTAGCTGTTAAAATCGGCACCGACATATTCACTCAGATCTTTCATCTCAGCCAGTGTCTTGACGTCAACATCCAGACCATTCTTCATACGGTCTGCTGTCGCAAGGATTTCCTTTTCACCATGGGTATAGATGCGTTCCTTGCCGTCTGCCTTTGGAGATTCGCGCAGTTCTGTCAGGAAATCGGACAGGTGCTGTTTGATGGCTTCGGCATCTCCGAATGCAGCAGGATCAATGGCAATAAAACCATGGCATGTGCCGCCCTTGCCGTTCTGGATACTGTGGTTGGATGTCAGCCCCATAGAAAGGATGGAGCAGAAGATTTCGCAGAGCATGGCATAACCATAACCTTTGTGGCTGCCTGTCAGTTCTTCTGCGCCGCCCAGAGGCATAATACCGCCGCCGGCTTTCTTGTCGATGTTGGTCAGAACTTCTGCAGCGTTTGTGCAAGGATGGCCGTTGGCATCCAGACCCCAGCAGTCAGGAATTGGCTTCTCGGCTTTTCGGTACATCTCGAACTTGCCGCGGGTGACGACACTTGTAGATGCATCGAAGAAGAAAGGATATGGTTCAGCCGGCATGGAAATAGCAATTGGGTTTGTGCCCAGCATGGCTTTCTTGCCGAATGTCGGAACAACGATGGCTTCTGAGTTTGTAAAGGCCATACCAATGAGCCCCTGATCGCAGGCCATCTTGGCATAATAACCGGCGATACCGAAGTGGTTGGAATCTCTGACGGTGACAATAGCCATACCGATCTCTTTGGCTTTCTTAATAGCCAGATTCATGGCAAAATGACCAATCAACTGTCCCATACCATCATGACCGTCTACGACGGCTGAAACAGGTGTTTCAAAAACGATTTCAGGTTTGGCGTGAACTTTGATCATGCCGCTGGCAATACCTTTGTGGTAGCGGACAAGTCGCTGCGCACCATGGGATTCAATCCCGTAAACATCTGAGAGTAATAAAACATCGGAAATAATACGGCTTTCTTCTTTTGTGAAACCGAATCTCTGGAAAACATCCATACAGAATGCATCCATTACATCATACTGAATTTTAACGTGTGCCATATCCGGACCTCCTAAATGATTTTTATCAATTTTTATCAATTTAAAACGTTAGGTATAAAAAGTTTAGCATAAATCCAACGATTTCTCAATGGATAAAGCGTATCTATTTCAGTAATTTTAAAACCATTTAAAAGTTTGTTGATGGAACTTGAAGTGAGAGGCTTTTGGCTAGCAGGATTTCTCGCACAGTCCAAAACCAATCGGATGAGGGCCTGTATGCACGCCGATGGTGGCACCAATCTGTCCGATTTCGACCGTTGGTTCAAAGCCCGGCCATTTCTTCTTCATGTGTTCAATCACATCTTTGCGGAGATCTTCGCCTTCTTTGATGTTGTAGCCGTAACCAACCATATAAATATAACGGTCCGGATCATTACCGTTTTCTTCGATGTGAGCAAATAACTTCTCCATGGCCTTTTTGCGGGACTGAACACGGCCTCTGGCAAGGCCGGATGGAAAGAGTTCGCCCTGGGTCATAAGGATCATTGGACGTAGATTCAGAATATTGGCGGAGATGCCTGCCAACTTGCCGACACGTCCGCCGTGAACAAGGTAATCCATATTTTCAACAGTAAAGAAAATACGGCATGTGTCTTTGATTTCATCGGCGCGTTTGATCAGGGCATCATAATCGGCACCGGAGCGTTGGAAACGTACGATTTCCTGAATCATCAGACCCTGCATCAGGGTGGCAAGGGTTGTATCCATGATTGTTACACGGATACCCGGATAATTTTCCTGAATCATGTTGCCTGCATTGCGGGCGGAATTATAGGAACCACTGAATTTGGCACTTAAGGTAAAGCAGATGATATCAATGCCCTGTTTGGCATATTTTTCAAAAACATCATAATAATCCTGAACTGTTGGTAGCGAGGTCTTTGGGAAAATCTTTGGATTGTCCACCATAAACTGATAAAAATCACGGACATCCAGTTCTTCGATCTCTTTTAAATAATGTTCGCCGTCCATGGTCACATAATAAGGTACAACATCCACGCCGAATCTGGTGGCACGTTCACTGCCCATATCCCATGAACCGTCTGTAATAATCTGGTACATAAAAAAACTCCTAAAATCTTGCGAAATCCATTTAGGCTTTATGAAATATATAAAATTATTCGTTCATAAGCAGGCACACTCGCGTTGTCACTTCTTGGCAGCGGTACATAAGGTGAGAATTTCGCATGTAATTTATTTTCATCAAATATAAAAAAGTTATTTATTCAGAGAGTATTATAACGCGAAGCAATATTTTTATCAAAATGAAATGAGAAAATAGGCTACAGTTTCGGGATTTTGTATAGTAAATTGGGGGATTGACAGGAAATGTTTGATATGGTTTTTGCTTTGGAAAAGTGAGAGTTTTATGGCGGACAAAGTATGTTTTAGATGGGATGCAGGCGGAATATGGGGTTGACAGATGGTTAAAAAACGTTATAATTAAGTCAGAGTGCAAAAGTTCATTTGGTTTATGACTGTTATGTGAATGGTTATGAATTTTGATGTTTAGCCGCATGAAGGGGTACACCACCACGGGTGTAGTTCTTTGTGCGGATTTTTTTATGCGGGTAATGAGCCAAAGTTCATGCTTGCATGGAACCTTAGCAAATACTGAGAACGTCAAAATTGGTGCACGTTTGTGACGAGGGGAGGGGTTCGTAGTGATTAAGGTCAATGGTGAAATGCTGGAAATTGCAGAGGGTACAACGGTTGCAGCTTTTTTAAAGGAACACGGGTATCCGGACAAGATGATTGCGGTTGAGTGCAATGGCGCAATTATTCCGAGAAGTATATGGGAAGAAGCCATTTTGAAGGATGGCGATACAGTTGAGGTTGTCCGATTTGTAGGAGGCGGTTGATGTGGCAGAGATTATTTTAAACGGGCAATCTGTGAAGACAGAAGCGGCAGATATGGAAGATTTGAAGCGACAGACGTATGCTTCGGAAGGCCTGTCAGAGGATATTCAGAGACATTGTGTATGGATTGTTGAAGGCTTTCAGACGGATGAGAATCTGTCTTTGAAGGACGGAATGACCATCAATTGGATACAGAAAGGCAAGATGCCGGATCGTGAAGAGATGGAGAGTATGCTCTGTGCAAGACATACGCCTCATGTCTATGAAAAGGCGAAGAAGGCAAGGGTGGCAATCGCAGGTCTTGGTGGCCTGGGGTCGAATATTGCAATCATGCTGGCAAGAACCGGTATCGGTCATCTGCATCTGATTGATTTTGACATTGTGGAGCCGAGCAATCTGAACCGGCAGCAGTATATGGTGGAACATCTGGGCATGTACAAGACAGAAGCTTTAAAGGATGAATTGCAGCGAATGAATCCGTATATCGAGGTAAAGATTGACACAGTGCATATTACGGAAGAAAATTGCCGGGATCTTTTTAAAGATGACGATATCATTTGTGAGGCCTTTGATAAGCCAGATGTGAAAGCAATGCTGACAGAACAGCTTCTATGTTATTATCCGGAGAAGACATTGATCTGCGGTTCCGGAATGGCAGGCTATGGCTCATCTAACACAATCAAGACGCGCAAGATCAATGATCATTTTTATATTTGCGGGGATGGCGTCAGCGGCGCCATGCCGGGCAGAGGACTGATGGCGCCGAGAGTGACCATCTGTGCGGCACACGAAGCCAATATGGTTTTGCGCTGCGTCCTTGGTCTGGATGCCGATGAGATATAGAAGGATACGGCCGGTACAGTCGAATGAAGATAAGATATAGAAATATAAAAATCCAATTGTTAGGTACCTTATATAATTAGAAAACTAAAACTTCCCACACCGATACGGTGTGTTGAACCTTGAAAATTCAATATTTCAGCCAATAAAAAAGGCATAAAC
>NZ_JBBMEK010000182.1:0-6817 GCF_040096555.1 Coprococcus intestinihominis
TAAGATCTTCAATGCCGGACCGCAGACAGCAGATGCCGCGGATCACCATGTCAATTTTTACACCAGCTTCAGATGCTTCTATCAGTTTCGCAATGATTTTTTTATCTGTCAGGGAATTAATCTTGATGCCGATATAACCTTCCTGACCGGATTTTACCATGGCAATTTCATTGTCGATCATTTCCAGTACGGGTTTCTGGAGACATTTAGGAGCCACAAGGAGATGCTTAGTCTTGTCAACAACCGTGCCCAGGGATAAAGCCTGAAAGATTCGTGAGGCCTCCATACCGATTTCAGGTCTGGCTGTGATCAGAGAGAGATCCGTATAGAGACGGGCTGTTTTTTCATTATAATTACCTGTTCCAATCTGGGTGATATAATCAATGCCTTTTTCTGTCTTTCGTGTGATCAGACAGAGTTTTGAGTGTACCTTGAGTCCGTCAAGACCATAGATGACATGGCAGCCGGCGTCTTCTAACTGTCTGGACCATTCAATATTATTTTCTTCATCAAAACGAGCCTTCAATTCAACAAGAACATCCACCTGTTTGCCGTTTTCAGCTGCTTCGATCAGCGCTTCCACGACCTTGCTGTGACGGGCCAGCCGATAAAGGGTCATTTTAAAGGATTGTTTTTGTCAGCGGCTTCTTCCAGAACGCGTTCATTGAACTTCAGCCAGGATAATTCTCTGTTCTCATAGCATTCTTTTGTATTTTTGCTCATTTTGTGATAGCTCCTGTATGTATGATAGATTGAATTTTATTTCTTATCCATCATAATGGAAAATACATGCGGGAACTATCTTTTTTGGATGTAATTGATGTAAAATTTATGTAATCTTGGCAAAAAAATGCCGATGACAGTCAAATCCCGTCATCGGCATGGTGTATGTTGATTATTCTACAAGGACGTCTTCAATCTCTGATTGAAGTGTCTCTTTCAGGTGCTGTTCCTCATCCAGCATGCGTTCCAGTTCTTCGAGAACGGACTCAATCTCGGTTTTAATCCCTTGAACCTGTTCTTTGGATTGCTTGATACGCTTTTGAACAGCCAGATCTGCAAAGATGCCATCAAAAAAGTAATCTGCAAAACGCAGGAAATCATCTGTGTTGACATGAACATCTGTCTGAACGGAGATATCAGTCAATTCTGTGTTGAAGTGTCTGAGATCCATCTGGAGTTCGGTAATATAGCTCTGGGCATCGTCCAGGTTGCTGTGTTTGGCTGCTGTGCTGAGTAAACCGCCGCCGAGGATATCCCATGTGCCCCATGCTTCTGCATTATCAAGCTTGCTAAGTACACAATCTGCTGTAAAAGCGGCTTTCTGTCCTGCTGAAATAGCTTCCTGAAGTTCTTTGATACGGCTGCTGCAGGCAGATATCTGTTCATCGAGATGGAGCAATCTGTCCGCTTTGTCTGAATTCCTGAGACGAATCTCGTCCTCTCTTGCCTTCAACAATTTATTGTAGGTTGCTTCGCATCCCTTCAGATAATCCAGTTCCTTGACATATGTATGGATATGATACTGAATGGCCTTTAATTCCTGATTCGCGGCGTCGTACTTCACGGAGGCTGCATAAGCTTCCTTCTGTTCCTTTGTCATCTTCTCGTCGATTTTTCCGATGAGACTGTAAAAAAGAGCTGTCAGACCTCTGTCTTCCAGCCGGTCCACATCCTTCTGCTCATCTTCCTTCTCCTGTCGCAGTTCTTCAACCTTTTCCTTCTGCTCTTTTTCCTGAACATACAGATTGTCAAGCATGGATGTCAGATGTGCCTTTCTGCCAATCTGTTCTCTGAGTTTCTGAAACTGTTCCCTGTCTACGTCCATATATAATCCTTTCCTTTTTGTAGTATATGAAATAATATCCTGATACCATGTTATCTCTATGGCATCATACCGCTCCATTATAACACTTTATGATACGGGTTGTCTATGAATTTTCGGTTTTATCCGGGAATCGGAAATAAAAAGTACATTACCTGCATAGGACATGCAGTGTAATGCACTTGAACAGTTACAGATTATTTTATAAACATCGCATCCCGTATGATTACGGGTGTACTACCATTTCTAACATTTGTTAGATTTTTACTGGTTCTCGGAATGCTCATATGTATTCTCTCCAGTCATCATTACGGTTCCTTTTGATTCTTCGATGCACTCCTCATTATCAAGTGTACCGTAGGTTGCTACTGCTGGTGTACTTCCCTGGAACTGCAATCCGGATCCGTTACCGAAGTCGATCGTTACCCAGTTGTAACCGCTATCCTGGACTTTCTGATCGCAAAATTCATCGTACTGTTCCATCGTAACTTTTTTCATTGTCTCCAATGGAACTATGATATAGGCGTATTCGCCCAACTTCTCTGTCTTAGTTCCGTTCATTACATCGCCTACGATTACCTCTGCATCCAGAAGTGGGTTTCCGGTCTTGCTTTCTTCTAATTCTAAAACGTTTTCCCGGCTTTCGGTATCATTTTTATCCGTTTCGGTCACGTTTTTATCCTTTTTGCTATCATTTTTATCAGAATCGTTTATGCTTTCCTGCTTCTGAGCATCTTTCATACCGTCTTTCACTCCATCTGAAAAACCGCATCCGGTCATTCCTACAACCAGCATACATGATAACATTGCTGCTAAGATTCTTTTACTCATTTTCTTTCCTTTCCGGTGCATCCTGACTGAAATTATACCACCTTGATCTCTGGGTTGTCTACCACATTTCCCAACAAAAGTGCGTATTCCTTTGTCGGACCGAGTGGCATTGCATCGTCTGTGGTGTTCGACACCATATAAAAACCGACAGTTTCCATGTATTCCTGATCGTTCGGGCAATATGCGGCGTATTTGCCGTAGCAGATCTCCATTCGGACTGTTCTATGCTCCGGATTGTAGATCACATCACCCTCAAACAGCTTTTCCCCGGTCATATCTTCCACACAAGCGAATCTCTGGATCGTTTCTGGAATCACTTCCATCGCCCTGAGAATCAGATACCCGTTTTCCTCCGAATAGCCATCCTGCATCAGCATGAATGATTTGCCATTTTCCACGCACACTACATCTCCAATGTGCCACGTTCCAGACATATCTCCCATAAGTTTTGCCCGGCAGATTCCGGAAGATCCATTGTAATTGTATTCATGCAGAACTTTATTCTCCCATAATGCCTCTTTGAGCTTCCTTCTTGCCTCTGTGAGCCTTTTTCGCTCACTGTCCATTCTTCCGTTCACATGTCCGATGAAATCTGCCATCATCCGCATTGTGTCCTTGCAGAACTCCTCATTGATGATATATTCTTCATGCGTATACTCATGGAGGAAGGCGTCGATACGCCTCCTCAGCTCATTTTTATTCCTGATGTCCATTCTGCACCTCCTCGAATCTGTACTCCTGGTCTGCATCCGGGTATTTCTTCCGGTCTACCTTACCGACAAACATTCCATAAGGTCTGCTCCAGATAGCTCCGTCCTCGCATTTATAGACCACGTAGTATTGTCCTGGAGATTCCGTGTCCTGGCTGATCGCTATCACTTCAACGATTTTTCCTTTGAAATGTCTGTAGGTCTTTCCAACCTCCACACTTCGATTTTCTCTTACTGGGTAGTTGTCGTGGAAATACTTCTCGCACTCCGCCAGATCACAATTTTCATAGTTCAACGGATTTTCATCTGTCCAGTCCAGTATATCAGCCTCTTTGACGTGTACATGCTGTCCGAACGTGTCATTCAAATGCCTCAATTCCTCCCATATCCAGGCTGCTTCATTTTCTCCATTCGGATCCACCAGGTAACCACTTATCTTAAAAATTTTTCCGTCCATAATTTTCTACCTTTCTTGTAAATTCTCTTGATTGCACTTTCTTCTTTTGCTCTTCCTGAGCGTTTTGCCTTCCATTCCCTCAGGTATTCCAACTGTTCCTGATCCTCTTTTTCTCTTTCATTCATCACTTATGTTCCCTATAACCTTCATTTCCAAGTTTTCTATATCATGTGCTGTAAGTGGCACGGCTCCGGTTGCATTGTCCGGATATCTTTCGTAGAACCATCCAGATACCTTGTCAACTTCTTCCTCACAAATATTGTCGTATATTGGCCTCTCTGCGAAAATTATCCTATTGAGCATGTTATCTTTTCCAAGGATCCGCACAACGTCATTTTCAAAGATCTTCTTTCCGGTTGCGTCCGTGAATCCCGTATACTGGCATAAAGTTTTCGGTTCAATCGAAAACACCTTAAATGATCCAGGAGAGTAGCTTACCATCTTTGTAACGGATCCGTCCGTACTGCAATAGTTCGGCAGCCCCTCCTCCCACTTTCCGGCGTCTGTCGATTTGGCTTTAAACAGAATTTTTCTCTGCATTATCGTACCTTCTTCCTTCTCTTTTTTCTTTCTTTGATATATTCTTTTATGTTTTCACCTCCAAATGTATACAAATAATTCCCAAGCCCATCGTTAAGCCTGTCGCATACCTCCTGGCACTTTTCTTCCTGGTCAAACAGTATCTCTCTCACCTTGTCACTAAGTGTTCTTATTGCTTCTTTCTTCTCCTCTTCTGTGGAGCTATCGCAAATTGTGCATGTATATCTTTCGTAATATACATCATCCCCATGTGAGCTTCTTTCTTCTGTGTAGTGGGCTATTATCTCTCCGCATCTGTATCTGTCGGTAAACTCGCTTAGAACATACATCTTTGGGTAATAATAATACTTGCTCTTTGTTTTACACTCGCACTCGTCCTCTGCAATTCTTCCAGATGGCAGTCTCACTTCTATTGATCTGTTTGAATTACACTTGCAGCATTTCGGACCGTATACGAGTTCTCTATCAACTTTCCACTTTACAACCTTGTGGTCTTTCATCAATTCGGAAAGTCTCATTTTTTTGGCGTTGTACTCGGCATTACGAATAATCCGGTCGCACTTGTCTTTCTTTTTCTCGTAATCCCTTTTTACTTCCTCAAAATGTTCCTTGATGCCCTGGAGCTTTTCGTTTTCTGCTCTTAATCTGTTCATTTCTTCCAGAATCTCTGATTTTACTGAACTTTTGATGGCTTCTTTCAGAGCGTCTATCTGCTCCTGATACTCACTTTCTGGGTAAAACTCCTCTTCCGGGTAATCGTAATACATGCTATTTCCTCCTCACGTTTTTCATTTTCAGAATATAATACTCTGTCTCAGGAAGAGCTCCCCACTCCGGTTTTCCTTCCCCGACTGTCAGTTTGCAGTCTGCTAGGAAGTACGGAGCATCCGTGGTATAGCCGTTCCGAAACTTCACAGTTCCGATATCCTGATCCACTGTTGCAGCCAAGTTCCGGAACTCGGAAACGCTTGCTTGATATTCCTGATTCTTTAGCATAGCGGCATTTCTAAATCTGGAATCATAGTACCGTTTCAATTCCCGGTACTCCTCTGTCTTTTCTCCGCTCAGGATCATATCAAACCACTTTTTTTCGATCGTCAATGTCAGCAACTTTCCCACCTCCCTTCGTTTGTGCTCTATTTGGTGCGTACATCCAGATCATTACCAGGGTGCAGATCCAGCACATCGCATACTGCCAGCGGCTGATTTCCCCGTCTACCAGGATCTGTATTCCCACAATGAACCAGGGAATACAGTTAAAATGCTTAAATATCATGCGCTTGATTCTTCTCATATCCTTTACCTCACATTTAACTGATTGCTAACTGCTCTTTATACAGTTTCTGGAATACATCACGTTCCGCTTCCGCTCGGATCAAATCTTTTTCCAGCTCTTTGATCCTCTCTTTGTCAAAAAGGCGTTCCGGTATCTGGATCGGAACTGGTTTCGCTGTTTCCAGGATCTGCATCGCTTTTTCTTCGATCGGATCTGGATCCGGCTCTTTGAACGCCTCCGCCCACTCTCTCACGTAGTCGGACATCTTCATATTTCCACCAAGTCCGATACTGACAGCAAGTGCCTTGTCAATCTGTTTCATTTCATCCATCGTGGCTTTTGCAAGATATTTTCCGATCCGCTTTTTATATACCGTCTCGATCTGCTCACATAACGCTATGGAAGGGATCGGACTGCTCTTGATCCTAACGTGTGTCGGCATCAGTTTTTTCTCCCTGGATGTCAGGTACACTACTTCCACGATCGGAGCGTGTTTGTTTCCAACGTCATTACTTACTATGATTCCAGGTCTCGCCCCCCCCTGTTCGCTTCCGGAGCTTTCGCCCTCATTGATAAAAAAGATCTCTCCTCTGTGATACTCATTTTCTGTGTGCATACTATTGTCCTCCTATAAAATCCCATATTGTCAGCTGTCCCTCACGGATCTTCGGCTCCAAATATTCAGATCCAAGAATTACTTCCAGCTTTTTGCGACTATTTCTCAAATAATTGACGTAAAATTCCGGATCTTGGCATCTCCGCATTACTACCAGGTCATCCCTCCGGATCGCATCTTCCAATCCCAACACATACCTGACTGAGTTCATGCACTGATCTGATTCTTTGTCAAGATCTCCGCTGAGCTTATTCCGCAGATACTGGAAGTCCTGATTCTCTTTCAGAACCTCCAGCGCAGCTTTTGTTCTGCTCCGGATCCCGTCCGGATCTGCCATGTAATTATTGTCTACCTCTTCCGGAATCTCCAGGCCGTACTCATCCGGGTAATATTCCGGATCCAGATCCGTTTCCACTCTGCTCCGGAGGTAGATAACGTGCTTCCTGCATAAATTCATGTTTACTCCATCACTCCAGAATGGATCTGATCCGCCGTGTGCCCTCAAATACTCGTATCTTTCTAGGTTGTCCCGGATCTCTTTTCCTAACTGTTTACTCCGTTT
>NZ_JBBMEK010000183.1:0-6810 GCF_040096555.1 Coprococcus intestinihominis
AATACCGCTTTCTGTAGATACCCCTGCACCACCGAAAAATACAATATTATCCGATGCCTCAATCATTGCTTTTAACTTGAGAATGTTTTCCTGTTCACTCATGAAATCCGCTCCTTTCATTCCGCAGGCAAGTGAATGGTGTAGTTATTTCGAAAACAATGTACTAGTTTCTTCTGTTAACCCCGAACCCCTCTGGCGCTGACCGGCGGCCACCTTTGCTCCATGTCTTTAAGGTTGATCCCGGCCGCATCCAAAAGTCCTTTGTCGCTGATCTTCTTGAAACAATCCAGTGCATCATCCGGCTTTTCATCCAAAAGCCATGCCCGGCCTTCCAACATCAGATAATCATCATCTCCACTTTCATACCAGGCCTTGTGAAACCACTGTGCCGCTGCATCAGCCTTTCCCATACTCACAAGGAGCTGTCCCTTGAGCGCCATCAGATCCGCCCCCTCCGGTTCGATACGAAGGGCTTTCTCGATGGCTTTCATGCCCTGTCGTACCCTGCCCAACTGCTCATCCGCCATCGCTTCATAATAATAGCCGTCTGCTTCTCTGCCGTTCAGCACAGCCGCCTGCCGTCCACACACTTCAAGCCGCTTGATTTCCCTCAGATCCGTACATGTCTCACACATCAGCGCCGAAGCCAGTCGTTCGCATTCTGCCAGACACGCCTCATACTGATTCCGGATGGTACTCTGAAGAAAGATATCCACACAATCATACCGCAGCAGACTGTTTTGTCCAGGGTTGTCTGTCATACACGCCATCAACGGTTGATAACGGGCATCATCATCTTCTACAACCTCATAATACCGCTCTCCGAAATGTGCTGCAAATATCTGCTTCCGCTCATTCTCAGAAAACAGCCATGCTTCTCTGACATCTGCCCGGATATTACCTTCAAGGAACAGAGACGGACGCATGATCTTCTTGCGCACTTCTGCCCTCTTATAGTACCCGATCACAGCCCAGCCGCCATCCTGTGCTTTTACAAAGACCACCGGTATGTCCTCCAGACTTTCGCTCTGAACCGTTCCCTCATAAAAATCCTCAAGGTTGATACAAACATCCGTATTCTCTTTCCTTGAGCGTGTCAGGGCATAACACCTTCCGTTATAGTCAAAAAACTCATTCATTAAAAGGGTTGACACATCTTCAATCCGCACAACAAGAATCGCCATCTCTCACCCTCCCTTCTAAAAATGGCCGCCCAAAATGCCGCAGATCACTCTGCGATAACGGCATCTTGCGGCAGCCATACTCAGCTGTTGCTTATTAGCATTTCTCCGGTTCCGGATAAGTCTCACCGAACAATTCCACTGTCATAGACTGGATCTTCTGCTCTTCAACCGGTTTATCCTGCCATCCTGTTCTGACAGATGCAATCTTATCAACGACATCAAGACCTTCAACAACCTTGCCGAATGCTGCATACTGTCCATCCAGATGCGGTGCATTGGCATGCATAATGAAGAACTGTGAACCTGCTGAGTTCGGCATCATGGAACGTGCCATAGACAGAACACCTCTTGTATGCTTCAGATCATTTCTCACACCATTCATGGCGAATTCACCCTTAATGCTATAGCCTGGACCGCCCATACCTGTACCCTGCGGATCACCGCCCTGAATCATAAAACCGGAAATAACTCTGTGAAAAATCAAGCCATCATAAAAGCCTTTCTGAACGAGGGAAATAAAGTTATTCACTGTATTCGGAGCGATTTCAGGGTATAATTCTGCCTTCATCACATCTCCGTTTGTCATTGTAATTGTTACAACTGGATTTGTCATTGTATATCTTCCTTTCATTATCATTCTGCAGCCCTTCAACCTCTTTGCAGCTGCAAAATATCTTATTCTTCAATAGTTCCATTGTACAGAAAAAACCCCTTTCTGTAAAGGGGCTTTTCTTGTTGTATCTATTTCTTGTTGTACCGGTTTCCCGTTACATCAGTTTTGTACTTTCAAGTTTTTCGATAAACGCTTCATTGAGTCGGACAATCGGCTTTCTGAGAAGCAGACCGAGAAGCAGTGACGGGATCAGATATAATGCCATCTTAGCCATCTCAACCATGTAATAATTGCTATAGAATCCGGCAATACACTCACGCATCGCATTCATACTGTGTACGAAAGGCAGCAGTGGATATACAACCTGGAAGAACTTCGGTGCACATTCGATTGGGAATGTACCGCCGCTTCCGGCTACCTGCATAACCATCAGCACAACAGCAACTGCCTTACCGATATCGCCAAAGGAAACCGTCAAAGCATAAATAATATTGACATAGATCAGACTTGAAAAACAGCCCGTGATAATAAACATCAACGGATGTTCACACTGAATACCGAGGAAATACAAATCTCCCAGACAGATCAGTGCACTCTGCAGAATACCGAGGCAAACCATCAGGATCATTCGTCCAAAATAAAGCTGATGTTCCTTTGGATTCTTTAGTCTCTTCTTCGCATTCTCTGACACAGTAACTTTCAGCATAGCCGCCATTACAACCGCACCAACCCAGATGGCCAGTGTTGAATAGAACGGTGCCATTGCAGAACCATAGTTCTCAATCGGATAAATCTGGTTCTCATGAAGTTTTACCGGAGAAGCAATGAATGAAGCCATGCTCTCAGGACTTTCCTCCAGAAGATCGGTCAGGGCATCCATACTGCCGCTGTCTGATACTTTCCTGGATGCTGTGGTAAGTTTGTCAGAAGCATCTTTTAACAGATTCACCGAATCTTCCAATGTTTTCTGAACATCCGACAGATCCCCGGATGCATTGTCGGTGACACCTGCAATATCCTGGACACTGTCATTCAACGCTGTGAACATAGATGTAATGGAGGAATCTGTGGATGACAGACTGCCTGCCAGATCATTCAGACCACTCTTGACATTCTCTTCATAGCTTGTCTTTACTTCTTCAACGGAATCCGTTGTCTGTGCGATCAGATCATTTATTTCTTTCTTGAGATCCGATGCATCCCCTGTCAGTGTTGTCAGACTGCCGGCGGCTTCATTGATCTTGTCCTGAATGGCTGTCTGTCTTGCAACCGCCGTATCGATCAAACCATTGATATCTCTGATAGCTGTGTTTAAAATCTTCAGGGAATCCAAATCATTGCCGATGTCTGTCAGGGAATTTTCTATCTCTGTATAGCGGTCGATCACATCCTGGATTCTGTCTGATACGGCATATAAAGCATCTGCTGATGCCTCCGCATCTGTATTATAAGAATCCAGCGCTTTGCCCACCGCATCTGACACAGCTGTATAGAATTCCTTGTTCTGTGCCAATGCATCAGAAATCGTCTTTGTGGTACCTGTCAAAGCACTGTTTAATGAATCAATGCCTTCACCGGCTTTATCAAAAGCCTCGACACTGTTTTCTGCACCGGAGCCGGACTGCTTCAGAAATTCAGTGGTTGAATCCAACATCAGCGCACCTGATTGCATCAGATTGGCAAAGGTCTGCACCGTATTGGCCGCACTGCTCAAATCAAAAGCTGCCTGGTTCAGGGTTTTTGACAGTTTGTCTGCCAACTCCTGATCATCTTCATCATCAGCAGCATTGCTGACAAGCTGGATTGCCTCCAGCGCTGTTTTGGAAACGGTTTCAATGAAAGTGTCATTCACCTGCTGCTGTACAGCGTTGGCACCCTTTTCAGTAACCTTTGGTGCAATGGCATTTTCCTTCTCATTAATATAATAAATAATCTGAGGATGTGTCACATCACTGGTAAAAACACTCATCATATCCCTGGTAAAATCCCCAGGAATAACAAGGGACGCATAATATTTGCCGGATTTAACACCATCAGCTGCATCATCTGCATCTGTAAAGACCCAATTGAAATTGTCATTGTCCTTCAATGCCTTAATGACATCATCACCAAGATTCAGATTCACTTTGATCAGTTCACTTGTATAACCTGCATCCTCGCTGGCCACGGCGATTTTCAGGCCATCCGTACTACCATACGGATCCCAGCTGGCTGCAATATTGAACCATGCATAAAGAGTCGGAATAACAAGAATACCCATGATAACGATCATGGCAATAACGTTATTATGAATCTTGTTTAAGTCATTCTTAAAAACACGCAGAATATTCTTCATTATTCCTTCCCCTTTCCACGGAATTTCTCAAGCATTTCTTCAAAAGACATACCTGCAATCTTCTGCTGTTCCTGCAGATTATTGTGAATAAACTCGACAACGATCAGCCATACAGCGATAATAATGATTGAAAGGATCCACAGGACAAGGAATACGATCTTCGATTCCAGACTGAACATCAGAACAAGGAAAATCAGCGGAATAATGATAATCGCCAGGAATCCGAAACGCACCATCTTCTTATAATTGCCTTCAAAAGCCTGTGCCTTTGCAGCTGTCTCTTCTCTCAGATTGTCAACAGACAGAGATGCCTTCAAAAGCATTCTCAGCTGTTCATGACGGCTGAGTGTTTCATCCGGTTCTTCACAGATCATAAACTCTGTCTCTGAAAGCTTTCTGTCAAACAGGCGATTCAGTCCGGCAAAGGCCGGCCTGAGACCAAGTCCGATCAGCAGTGAAATCGGCACATAGCATAATAACAGAATCAGTATATCTTTCTCATAGACATGTCCATATACACCTGCTACACATTCTCTCATAGCACCGACGCCATACGTAAACGGAAGAAACGGATGCAGGTTCTGGAAGAATGCCGGTGTCATTTCAATCGGGTATGTACCTGATGATCCCGGAATCTGAAGAATAACCAGGATAACGCACAATGCCTTGCCGATATGCTTGAATGAAATAGACAATGCATAAATAATATTAACATAGACAAAAGAAAGAATCATACCGAGAATAACCATCCTTACCGGATGCACGACCTGCGCCCCCGGAAGCAGCGTATCACCCAGGCACACAATAAAGCCCTGAATGACACCGATCACGACATACAGCAGCCATCTGCCCATATACATCTCTGATGCCGTATAATCCTTCATAGTTTTGTCTCTGTCTACTTCCATCTTAATGATCGCGATCAGAACAATACCGCCCACCCAGATTGCCAGGTTGGAATAGAATGGAATCATGGAAGAACCGTAATTCTTCACTGCAAAATAAGTCTCTGTATCCAGTTCAACCGGTGATGCCATAAACTCAGAAATCTGGTCAGCATCAATACCTTCCAGTTTGAGCAGTTTGTTATATGTATCGGAACTTACAAGCGCATTCATATCACTCTGGATGTCATTCAGCTTGCCGCTGACACTTGTCAGTGCAGAGGTCGTACCGCTTAAAGCGTCCCTGATATCCGCAAGACTTGTATCCAGCTGATCAAAAACCGACTGAAACTGCTCGGAAGCTGTCGGTACGCCATTGAGCAGACCGGACAACTCACCCGTCAGACTTGAGAATGTATCCAGTGTTTTGTCCAGTTCAGGAATAACATTCTGAGCCATGGAAATCCTGAAAGCATGGATACTGCCGATACTGTCAGAAGCAATTCCTGACAGCTGTTCACGTGTTGTGGATGTTGTGGAGATTGCATCCGAAATGCTGTTATTGCCTACAGTCAGACTGTCGATCAGTTTCTGATTCTTGTCATTCTGCTCCTGAAGACTGGCAATATTGCTGTTCAGTCTGTCAATGATATCATTGGCAATCTGTCCATCCACTTCATCAGTCACTTGATTCACAAGATCCTGCATATTATCCAGGATCTCACCATTTAATGATACAACAGAATTGGCTGAATCCAGTGCATCGCCAACCGTCGTATTAATCTTGCCTGCCTTGGCTTCCAACTCTGTCAGCCCCTCTGAAGCAGAACTATGTGCCTGGTTCAAAAGTAGCTCTCCATTGGAAAGTGACCAGGACAGGATGGCGGAAAAATCTCCGGCTGCTGTTCTCGTATTCTGAATGATCGTATCCGCGTCATCCAGAGCAGATGCGCCTGAGGCCGCTGCGTCATCCAGTGAACCTGCTGCCTTCTGGGCATCTGAAATCAGATCCTTGGTAGAATCAGAACTGTTGTTAAACTTGTCCAACAAATCTTCGTACGCCTGAATATTGGCATCTGCCTTCTTCAGCATCTCATTGATGTCCGTATTCACATTGCCTACAGCATCTGCTACATCTGTCACAGAATTTTTAACAACATCCGACACAGACTCTGCTGCAACCGATGAGAATGTACTGTTGATCTGAGACTGGATCGTACTTGCACCCGTACTCGTGATCTTCGGTGCAATGGCATTGGCTTTCTCATTGATATAGTATTCCAGTTCCGGTGTATTAAGCTTGCCTGAAAGGACACTTAACAATGATTCACTGAAATTGTCCGGAATAACAATCGCTGCATAATACTTGCCGGATCTGACGCCTTCAACGGCTTCATCTTCCGACACAAAGGTCCATCCCAACTGATCATTTTCCTTCAGATTCGTAATGATCTCGTCACCCGCATTGATCGAAAGGCCATTGCTCGACGCCTCCTGATCATTATTGGCAACAGCTACCTTAATACCAGAGGTGTTGGCATAAGGATCAATGTTTGCAACAATATTGAACCATGCATAGAGCGACGGAATGATCGACACACCTATGATGACCAGTAATGCTGCCGGGTTGCGCAAAATCCGCTTCAAATCCCGGCGAAAAATCCGAAATGCATTTCTCATAAAAATGCTCCTTTTTCATAAATTGTTCCATTAATAGATAACTAAAACTTCCCACACCGATACGGTGTGTTGAACCTTGAAAATTCAATATTTCAGCCAATAAAAAAGGCATAA